>DATLZR010000153.1 GCA_035573895.1 Blastocatellia bacterium
GCCCCCGAACGATTGCGGCGAGGGATCGAATGGGATGAACCATCGGTCTTGCGCCTCTTCAAGGCGCATCGTTTTATTTCGCGTGCATCCAGACGTTGCACGTCTGGCTACCCTCTTGGGGGCGTCTGCCGACGCCCGGACAAAAACGGAGGCGCCAATCGCGTGGGTCAACGGCGGGATTGGTGAACGGCGTATCGAGGATGCGCTCCCGACGGGCAACGTTCAAAACAAATGGCCACGCAAGCGGCCCCGCGAAGGTAGCCAGACGTGGAACGTCTGGATCAGGAAGCGGAGTGATCAACGCGTATTGACGGCGCGCCCCGACGGGCAACGTTCAAAACAATGGGCCGCGGAAGCGGCCCACCCGAAGGTAGCCAGACGTGAAACGTCTGGAAAACGCGACGCGAATTAAATCCACCGCGCGTTGGAGACGCGCCAGACCACCATACGCGGACGCTCCCAGAAGACGAACCGCACGTTGCAACACGGACCGCCAGGTGCAATTGTTCAAGGGGCAATGGGCCGCGGAAGCGGCCCACGCGAAGGTAGCCAGACGTGAAACGTCTGGAAAACGTGAGACGAAAAATGACGGCGCGTTGAAGACGCGCCAGACCACCGGACGCGAACGCTCCCGGCCTCCGAACGATTGCGGCGAGGGATCGAACGGGATGAACCATCGGTCTTGCGCCTCTTCAAGGCGCATCGTTTTATTTCGCGTGCATCCAGACGTTGCACGTCTGGCTACCTTCTTGGGGGCGTCTGCCGACGCCCGGACAAAAACGGAGGCGCCAATCGCGTGGGTCAACGGGGCGGATTGGGGTGGGCGATAGCGAACCCCTTTGATAATGGGCACAGGTTCCGTACCATAGCCCGCGGAGCGGGCGGCCCATGCGATTGACGCAACCGAGCGGTGCCGGGCATGCGAGCGATAATCTGATGGGCCGTCCCCTTCGGGGGTCTGGGGGGTGATGGCTGTTGTCCTGGGGCTTGCTATCGCTCACCCCAGGACTGTCGCAGCCAGAAGCATCCTCGCCCAAAAATGTCAGCGCAATGAGGGGGCAAAGAGGATGCTATTCGTAAAGAGTCGCGTCAGTCCCTGCCAGAAGAGACGAAAGTTCGGATCGTGCGCATAGAGGATGACCTGTCCGCGACCGGTCGGCTCGCTGATGACGTAGGATGTTCCCCGGAGAAGCTCGACCGTATTATTGGGCCAGACGAATCCGCTCAGGCGAAGATTTTCCCCCTCGAACGTCACCACGTTAGCGCCGTCCCGGCTGCGCGTGAAGAAGCGACCGGAGAAGACGGGGACGGCCAGGTTCTCCGATTCATAGCCGAAGGTCAAAAAGTGGTGACGGTCGAACGTCGCCCGGAAGATGGAACCCGGAACGGGCAGAGGACGCGGTCCGGCCGGCGGTTGAGCCTCCGGGCGTGCTTGTTGCGCCGGGGGCGTCGGCTGTTGCGGTGATGTGGATGTGCCTGGCGGTGGCGCCGCGGGTTGTGATGGTCGTTCCTCCTGAGCCCCTACCAGACGCGACGTGGTCAGTTCAACGCCCCGCAGGGTGAACAGCTCAGCTCCACCCCCGATGCCGATGAGGACACCTCCCTCGCTGACCCAGCGCTTCAATCGTTCGATCCCGCGATCTCCCAGTTGACTCCGATAGGCTTCGGCCGACCCCTCGGGGAAGATGATCACATCGTAGTCGAAAATGTCTGCGCGAGTGAGGGAGCCAATGGTCATCGGGATGAAAGGAAGGCCGAGCCGTTGCTCGAACAGAAACCAGAGGGCTCCGTAGCTTGTCGGAGAGACGCCCTCGCCCACGATGACGATCACTTTAGGCAGACGCAGCGAGACGACGGTTCCGGAGCCGATCCCCGTATCGCCGCGATCGGTATAGGCGGTGCGGGCAGCCAGAACGCGCACGCCGCACTCCCGGGCCAGTTGTACGATGCGCTCGTGCAGCGACTGGGGATTGCGCTCCACGCGAACGACGATTGTGCCGCGAGGGAAGTCCTGACCCTCGACGCGCAGGGGTCGAGTGGCGACGGCAATCTTGAATCCTTCCTTGAGCAACTGCACGGCGAGTCGGGCGGCGCCGTTTGTGTCGTAGGCAAACACATAGGCCGATGTTGCCGGAGCGTTGACCACTTCTCCGGTCACCAGGGGCTTTCGCTCGCTGCCGATGACGACGCTCTGCGACTCATCCAGGGCCAGCGGCGTTGCTGCCACCGGGGGAGCATCTTCCGTCCAGTAGGCTTCGATGCCGAAAGCGAACGGGAGCGACCAGGCCGTGACATCGTAGAACCCGTAGCGTTCCCGGGGTTCATTTCGTCCCCGCTTTTCGTTACGCTCGCGGATCTCCAGTTGGCGCTTGACGAATTCGGGATCGAGTTCGGCATCGGGCTCAAGCAGGGTCTTTGCCAGCCGGCCCTGAGGTTGAGCCAGATCAACGATCAGAACGCCGGGAGGAAACTGTCGAGGTGTTGCGGCACCGCCGAAATAATCGTGGGCGGCGCGAGAGGAAAACGCTTCGCGGGTCTGGCGCACTTCGATGCCGGCGCGAAGCAAGGCTGCCGCCAGCTCCCCTGCCCGACCGGGATCGGCTCCCGGGATGAGCACGATCCGTTTCATTCGAGCCGTTGCCGCTTCCTCGATGGCCGTGCGCCGAAAATCATAAAAATACTGCAACAGGCGCTCGCGGTGGCGAGCCGCCGTCTCCAGCGTCGCCAGGCTGCCGGTGAAATGCTTGGCGATGCCATCCCGCAGCGTGACGACCGTCTCATCATCCCGACGAAAGCGCAGCCCTTTATATCCCCCGCCATCGGTCTCAAACGTCATTCCGATGGCTCCGTTGAGCGAGGGCCAGCTATCCCAGTAGCCGGGGTAGTAGAGATCATAGACATCGCGGACGAAATACGGCCACTCATAGCGGTCGAAGGCAGCGGCATTCCCCCGGCCAAACAAATCCATGAGTTCGTGAATCGTTCTGGGGAGATTGGCGTTGACCGGTGCTGCCGGCGGCGGGAAGAAAAACTGCGGCACCTGTCCGTGATGATCCACGAAAACCTGTGGATTCCACTGGCGGTAGGCGCGCATCAGGGCCTGTGTTTCCACCTGTGTGCTGGCCAGCGCATCTCGGTTCAGGTCAATCTGGTAGTGGTTGTTATTGGTCGAAACGCCCCAGGGCGGCGTGTGCTCGTAGGCCAGAGGATCTTCGCTACCGATGGCGACGGAGTTGTACCAGGCGACGAATCGCTCGTGACTTTCGGGATTATGAGCGGGATTGACGATGACGACGGCCTGGCGCAACGCGTGAACGAGCTGAGGGTCTTCGGTCGCCGCCAACTGGTAGATCACCTGAAGCGCGGCTTCAAAGGCTGCCGATTCGTTCCCATCGTTAGCATAGTTGAGCCAGACGACGACCGGCGTCGAGCGAATGAGCGTCGCCGCTTCGTCGGCGGATCGAATCGTTCGGGGATCGGCCAGACGCGCCAACGCCGCGCGAATTTCCTCCAATCGGGCCATATTCTCCGGCGCACTGATGATGACCAGCCGGAGCGTCCGCCGCTCATAGCTTTTGCCGTAGGGAACGACTTTCACCCGATCGGAAGCCGCCTGAGCGATGGCTTCGATGACCTTTTCCATCCCCGCGAAGTCGGTATGAGCTTCTCCCGGTTCATAGCCGAGAATCGTCGAGGGGCGCGGGACCGCCGACCGATAGGGACCGCGGGCGTAGAAGTCGAATCGGTCGGCCGATGCCAGCCTCTCTCCTCCGACGAGAGATCCCATGAGGAGGCTCAGGTAAATCCAACACGCTACCTTTTTCATTTTCCCCTCCGAAAAAATGTCGCGCCGGCTTTTGAGCCGGTGCGTGTCAGCCGCTCTGCCTGTCAGCAGGGAGGCTGGAAAGTTTGTCCTCTTCTCCGAACAGGGTGCAGGACTGTCCCGTCCTGGCGCACTCGCACGGTGGCTTGGGGCTAGCGAAAAAGATCCTCCTCGGCAGGACGCAGTAACTGCCGTGCGGAACCCGGTTGGATTCGCCGCTGCCAGCCGCGGATGAGCGCCGCCGGGATCTGCTGGGTTTTTCCGAAGACGAGTCCGGCGGCGGCCGCCAGCTCATCGGCTACGGCCACAATTGTCGCCCGCAGCGTGTAGCCAAATTTATCCTGCTGGCCGCGATAATCGGCCACCGGGCAAAACCCCGCCACGCCGATGGCCACCTCGACCAATCCCTCGCGCCAGGGTCGGCCAAAAGTATCAGAAACGATGACGCCCACATCCACGCCGGTGAGGCGTTTGATCTCCTCACGGAGGCGCTCAGCCGACGCATCAGGGTCTTCGGGCAAAAGCGTCGCCCGTCCCATCCCGACATTGGATTGATCAACGCCGGCGTTGGCGCACACCAATCCCTGCGGGGTCTCCGTCAAGAGCAATCCCCGATCCATTTTCACGACGCGCACCGTCTGGCGGAGAATCAGTTCAACCAGGCGGGCATCTTTTCCGGTGCGCCGGGCCACAGTCCGGGCGAAGGGCGATGGCTCCACCTGTTTCAGTTCGACGATTCGTCCTTCGGCTTTGGAGACAACCTTTTGCGTGACGACCAGCACATCCGTTGGACGCAGAGAGAGCTGCTGTCGCGCCAGAGCCTCCACGAGAAGTGCCGCCAGGTCATCGCCCGGCTTCACCTCCGGGATTCCTTCAATCCCGATGATCTGAATCGCTGTGGCCATCGGATGGCCCGTAAAAAGGCCGCCGTTTCCGAGCGAGCTGCCAATTGTGGATGAGAGTCGTAGCGGAGGGCAAGCTCATGAAGATCGTCGGCCGTGTCTATATCGAGCGCGAGGTTCGGGCGGTGGAGAACGAGGGTGGAGAGATTTCGCGCCTGCGCGCGCTCACGGTGAAGGCGAAAACTATCGCTGCCGAAGCAGAGCGGCAGAGCATCCGGCGGGCAGAGCCAAACTCCGTTCGATCCCCGCTGATCTCGTGAAGGGACGAGGACCACCTGATGGTGCCTGCCCGCTTCGACCATAGCCGTCACATCGTCCGGCGAGACCAGTGGAACATCACCGGGGATGACGACAACCGCTCGCACGCAAGCGCCAATGGCCCGGGCGAGGGCTCGGTCTACCGCGGCTGATTCTCCCTGGTTGAAAGGTTCGTCAATGACGAGGGCTCCCACCGCACGGGCTCTGGCGATGGCCTGCGGCTCCCGTGTGACGAGGACGATCCGATCCAGTCCGGTGGCTCTCCCAAGCGCCCGAAGCACATCCGAGAGCATGGCCGCTGCCAGTTCGCGCCGCTCCTCAGGCGACAGCCAGTTGTTCAGCCGCTGCTTCGCCGTGTGGAAATCTTTGACAGGAACGATGGCCCAAATCACGTTACACCGTTTGCTGACAGCAAGCGAGGGCGGCCTGCGCGAGGGCGCGGCTGGCCTCCCGATCTCTCATGAGCAAAGGGGCAAGAGCGACACGAATGCCCTGACGAGCGATCTCATCGGCGAGGGCTGCATCTTTTTCGTCAATGAGGAGCCAATCAATCAATCCGGAGTAGAACCGGGCGATGCCCCGGGGCGATGGCTCATACCCCTGACTGGCCAGCAACCGAGCTGCTGGACCGCTGACGGCATGCCCTCCGATCAGAGGGCTGATGGCCACCACGGGCGCCGGTGTCTCCTGGAGCGCCTGACGAATCCCGGAGATCGAAAGCATCGGCCCAATGCTGGTGATCGGGTTGCTGGGAGCAATGATCACTCCGTCGGCGTGTCGAAGGGCGTCCACCACACCGGGAGCAGGTTGCGCCCGGTCGCTGCCGACGAATTCGATCCCCGTGACCTCCGGTCGCCATCGCTCACGAACGAAATACTCCTGAAACGAGAGCACTCCGTGAGGCGTGTGAAGCCGCGTCTCCACACGATCATTGGACATGGGCAACAATCGCGCCGAAATGCCTAACGATTGACAGAGCATCGCCGTCACGTCGGCGAGCGACCACCCGCTTTGCAAAAGCCGCGTTCGCTTCAGATGCGTCGCCAGATCGCGATCGCCGAGTTTGAACCACATCGGTTCCCCATAAAAACCCATCATGGCCAGGCAGGTGAAGGTGTCGTTCCGAACGCCCCAGCCGCGCTCTTCATCCAGAAGGCCCGCCAACTGGTACATGACGGTATCGAGATCGGGCGAGATGTGGAGCCCCCACACCTGACAGTCATCGCCGGTGTTGCCGATGATCGTGAGATCGGTTGGGGAAACAACATCCATCATCCCCCGGATGAATTTCGCCCCTCCCGTCCCTCCTGTGAGAATCGTCACCCTCATTGCCTCGAACGAAGACCCTCTGAGTGATTTGCTCCCGACGATTCCCCTGAATCGGCGCCCTCTGTCGGCGAGCTAATATACCATGTCAACCGGAAGCGACGTAACCGATTTTCGACCCGGCATTGCCGGAGGGTTCGCATCCGCACTATAGCTGCCCTCCGCTACAGGTGCGGCAAACGGGCTAACTCCAGGTGACGGTGTCACCGCCTGTGCGCACAAGGGGGCACATTGGCTTGATGATTGGAGAGGGATGTGACCTGCGGCAGGGAAATGAAGCAGCGACGGGAAGGGAAGAGAGGCAAACCTCTCGGCGATGCTGAGCGACCGAGGGGAGATTGTCGGTGAGACGCCCGGTTCCCG
>DATLZR010000154.1 GCA_035573895.1 Blastocatellia bacterium
AGGAGCGTCCGCCGCGACTGGCGCGAGGCCAGGTATCCGTAGACGATGGGGTAGCCGTCCTCCACCGTTACAAGATGAACGCGGGCGCCAAGCTCTCGCAGCACGTCTGCCGTAAGCTCGGCGCACGCTTGAATGCCGACATTTTGAGCCGAGATGCTCGGTTGCCGAAGATAGGCTCGAATGGCCGTCAGGTGGTCATCGAAGTGTTCGTCAATGTAGTCGTAGATCCGCTGGCGCAGCGTTTGTGTCATACTCCTCCGAAAAGAGCCCGCGAAAGACGCGGAAATGACCGGAAAAATCTCCGCCCCGGGTGAAAGGTTCTCACCGACGAGTCTTCAGCGGTACTTTTCATCCGCGGGCGATTCTCATTGTTTCTGAAGCCCGTGCTCCATGAGCAGCACCCCGGAAAATCACCACCGATGCGCGTAGATCGTCCCATCCCTCCGTGCTCATTTGCGGCGAGATGTGATCTCGCGGATTTGTTCGGCGTGGCGCAGTTCATGCTGGGCGATGATGCTGAGCCACCCGGCGCCCGTCACCGTGCCGATGGCCTCGAACGGATGGGGCATGGAGACGGAAGCGAGATCGTCCAGGCTCACCGTGCCAAGTAGTTCCAGAAGCTCCCGACGCGACTCGTTGAGCCGGGCCAGGGCTTCTGCCAGGGGAGGAGCATCGGTCGGAAGAGCTGCCGGAGGGGCGGTCGCGGGGTGTTCTCGACTGCCGACTAGAGACCTGATCCGCTCCCACTCGGTGCGGAGGAATTCCTCGCTCGCACGCGCCTGTCGGGGGCCTGAGCGGATGGCCTTCTGCAGCATCCGGGTGATGCTCTTTTCGGCCAGATGGAGGTGATAGACGATCTCGGCCACCGACCACCGATCGGATGTGCCGGTCTCCGGTTCTGCAGGAGTATTCTCCAGCACGGCCATAAGCTCCGCTCGCGCCTTCGCCAGCTCCGCCAGCCGATCTTCGAGCGTGAGAGGCGCTTGCCACTGTTCGGTCGTCATCGCTGCCTCACGGTCGTCGGATGAGGAAGAAAGCAGGAAAGAGTAGAGGGATCATCGGGAGAAAGTCAACATGACGGAAGGCAAACGCCGTTTTGCGAGCGTGCTCGATCTCGACGGCCCGCACCCCATGAGTGTCGCCGATGTGCTAGAATTACGGCCTATGACGGCCAGAGACAAGTATGAAGCGGTGATCGGGCTGGAGATTCACGCGCAGTTGAAAACGCGGTCGAAGATCTTCTGCGGGTGTTCGACGCAATTCGGCGACGCGCCGAATCAAAACACCTGTCCGGTCTGCCTGGGACTTCCCGGAGCCTTACCGGTACTCAATCGGGAAGCCGTGCGCATGGCGGCCAAAGCGGCGTTGGCGCTTGGTTGTCGGATCAATCCCGTCTCGATCTTCGCCCGCAAGAACTATTTTTATCCCGATCTGCCCAAAGGTTATCAAATCTCGCAGTACGATCAGCCGTTTTCCGAACACGGCGTCGTTGAGATTGATACGGCGGAGCGCGATGAGCATGGTCGCCCCATTCAATGGGTGAGAAAGAAATTCCGCATCCGCCGCCTCCACATCGAGGAGGATGCCGGCAAGTCCATCCACGACGGGATGCCGGATTCGGACCGCGCCTCCTATATTGAGTTCAATCGCAGCGGCGTGCCTCTTGTCGAGATCGTCTCGGAGCCCGACTTCCGTTCCAGTTGGGAGGCTTACGATTACATGCATTATCTCCGATTGGCGCTCCAGTACGTGGATGTCTGCGAAGGCAATATGGAGGAAGGAAACTTGCGCTGCGATGCCAACGTCTCGGTGCGCCCGAAAGGAAGCACCGAACTGGGGACGAAGATCGAGCTGAAGAATCTCAACTCCTTTCGTTTTCTGCAAAAGGCTCTCGAATACGAGATCACCCGGCAAATCGAAGTACTGGAAAAGGGCGGCCAGCTCGTTCAGGAAACGCGTCTATGGAATGAGGCCGAGGGGCGGACCGTCGTCATGCGCACCAAAGAGGAAGCTCATGATTATCGCTACTTCCCCGAACCCGATCTGCCGCCGCTCGTCGTCAGTCCCGAGTGGGTGGAAGAACTTCGACGCGAGTTGCCGGAACTGCCCAACCAGCGCAAGTGGCGATTCATGCAGGAGTATGGACTTTCGCTGGAGGACGCCACCACTCTGACGGCCACGCGAACCCTGGCCGACTATTACGAAGCGGTTGTCGAACGCACGCGCGATCCCCGTGCGTCGGCCAACTGGATTCTGAGCGAGCTGATGGGCCTGACGAAAGCGACGGGACAGGAGGTCACCAGTTCGCCGGTGACGCCGGAAAAACTCGCCGGATTGATCCACCTCATCGCCGACGGGACCATCAGCGGCAAGATCGCCAAGACCGTCCTCGAAGACATGGTCGCCACCGGAAAGACCGCCGAAGAGATCGTGCGCGAGAAGGGGCTCGTGCAGATCACCGATGTCGCCGAAATCGAAGCGATCATTCGGCGCGTTCTGGAAGCCCACCCCGAAAATGTGGAGGCGTATCGGGCAGGAAAGGAGAAGCTCTTCGGATTTTTCGTCGGTCAGGTGATGAAGCAGTCGCAGGGCAAAGCCAATCCCCAGCTCGTCAACGAGCTGCTCGCCAAACTCCTCCGCCAGACCGATGTCTGAAAGTCATCCCGGATGGACACGGATTTGCAGAGAGACCGTCCGTATCCATCCGGGGAGATTTCATTGCCCTGAGCATCGGGAGCGAGAGAGTGTTATTCCTGGCGGAGGGCCAGAGCGGGAACCTGGCGGGCGGCCTGCCGGGCCGGAAAGAATCCGCCGAAGAGCCCGATGAGGATAGCAAATATCATCCCCGCCAGAAGCAGCCGCGGCGTCACCCGAAAGGCAAAGGCGATCTCGCTGAACGTCTGCCAGTTGGCCGTGCCCGTCGTCACCCCGTTGATCGGTAGCACCAGCAGGCAACCCACGACTCCGCCAACGAGCGCCAGCAACACGGATTCCACAATGAAAGAGAGGAGAATGCTTCCCTTGCGAAAGCCGAGCACCCGGAGCGTGGCGATCTCTCGCGTGCGATAGGTCACTGCCGCGTACATCGTATTCATCGCCGCGAAGCAAGCCCCGATTCCCAGAATGAAGGCGATGAACATCCCCATCGCTTTGATGGGGGCGGCGGCTTGCGTCTGTTCCCGAAAATACTCGGTCTCCGGCTCCGCCGTCAGGTTATAGCGGCGTTCGTTCTCCACACGAGAAATGATGTCGCGGGCTGCCGCCTCGTTAACGGCTCGCAGCAAGACGGAGGAGTAAAATTGCCGATTGTAATCGCTGGCCAGTTGGTTCACGTCGGTCCAGATCTCCGAATCGAAAGCCGTCTGGCCGGCATCGAACAAACCGACCACCGTCCATTCGCCTTTGCCGAAGCGGAGGCGGTCGCCGAGGCTCGTGTGCTGGAATCGTTCGGAGATACGGCGGCTCACGATCACTTCGCGGAGTCCGGCCTGGAACATCCGTCCCTCCACCAGGCGAACCTGCGGTCGCAGCGCCATGCCCATCGGCGAAACTCCTCGAATCGTCACATTGGCTCCCTGGTCGCTGCCGCGTTTGGGCAGGTTGATGACGACCACGACATCGGCGGAGGCCAGAGGCTCTCCGCTTGAATGGGTCACCACGCCGGGAAGATAGCGCAGGACCTGCCAGGCGTCGCGGGTGACGAAGCTACTTAGCTCCGAATCCGCGCCCCGACGGCGCACGAGGATATTGAGGGGATCGCCGGTGGAGACAAGCGCCGTTTCTAATCCCGTGGCTAGGGCCATCACTCCGATGGTCACAGCCACAACCAAAGCGATGCTCAGCACGGTCATGAGCGTGCTCACCCGCCGCACGAGCACGCTCCGGATGTTGTACTTCACGGGTATAGCCATTGCTCCTCCACATCGAAAAGATGCCGTCGGCGTCAGTGATCCCTCATCTCACGACCTCTTTCATCCGACATGTCGGAGTCCTTCGGCGACCGTTAAGTTCGCCGCTCGCAACGCCGGGATGCCGGCGCTCACGATCCCGACTACTGCCGACACGGCCAGGCCGGCAGCGATGATCGGCCAGGTCACATCAACCTGCTGGAAAAATCCCAGGGAGAACGCGCCGAGATCGAGCCAGCCGAATATCACGCGAGCGGCCAGACAACCGGCGAGTCCTCCCGTCACCGTGATCAGGACTCCTTCGGCCACGAGCAACCGGAGGACTTCCCCCCGATGAAAGCCGAGCGATTTCAAAACGGCGATCTCGCGGATGCGCTCGCGCACCGACATGGCCATCGTATTGCCCGTGACTAAAAGCAGGGTGAAAATAATGACGCCGCTGATCGTCGCCACCAGTTGCTTCAAATTCCCCAGCATGGAGACGAAGCTCATATTGAACGCCCGCTCGGTCTCCGTTTTCGTCGGGGCCTCAGTGTTCTGGAAGAGAGCGTCAATGGTCTCGCTCACGCGGCTCACCGACTCCGGCGAGTCAACCCGAATCCAGTACGTCCCGACCCAGCCGGGCCGCCCCATCACCTCTTCGAGATAGTCGCGGTGGAAAAACAATTGCGCCTCATTGTTGACGGTTCCCTCGAAGATTCCTCGAATCGTCAGCTCCAGCGGCACATCAATGGGGATATCGCGGGGCTTGATGGTGATGCGATCGCCCAGTTTCAACCCGTGCTTCTCGGCCTTGCGCCGGCCGATGACGGCGGCAGTGCGTTCGCGCATGAATGCCTCCTTCTGGTCCGGGGGAATTCTGACCTCGTCAAAGACATCGAAGAGCGTTCGCGCATCGCAGGCGAATTGGGCGAAATCCGTGTGAGCTTCATCAATGTAGATGCCGCCGAACCAGTTCAACTCCGACACGGCGACGACGCCGGGGATCTTCTCGATCTGAGCGCGGTATCGTTCCGGCAGAGAGTTGGTGAGCGAGACGGCATGACGGGTGATCAGGCGAAGGGGGCTCGCCTCATTCATGTTCCGATCCAGTTGGGCGACGAACGAGACGAGCGTGGCCATGACGAAGACGGCCAGCGCCACGCTCATCATCGTGAGGATCGCCCGGCGCTTATTGCGCATCCCGTTCTTCCAGACGAAACCCGGATAGGTCATGGTCTGGCTCTCCCGCACGCACGGCCTGGAGGACGCGTCTTACTCAAGAGACTGATTCGGAGTCCGCGTCTCCAGGAGAATTTTCACGATTTCCCTCCGGATGGAGCATCGCTATTCATTGAGAATCATCCCCGGCAGCAAATCACGACTGTATCGGTTCGCGGACGACCGACGGAACCTCCGGCGGCAATAAGACGCCTTTCTCCAGATGCAGTTCGCGGGTGGCATGACGCGCCGCCCGAGGATCGTGCGTGACCATGATGATCGTTTTCCCGAGCTGCGCGTTGAGCTGGACGAGCAACGTCAGTATTTCCTCGGCCGAATGTGCATCCAGGTTACCCGTTGGCTCGTCAGCCAGAATGAGCGTTGGATCGGTGACAATCGCTCGCGCGATGGCCACACGCTGTTCCTGGCCGCCCGACAGTTGCCGGGGATAATGATTCATCCGATCCGAAAGCCCCACCAGCTTGAGCGCCGTTTCGACGTGACGGCGACGCTCCCGGCCGGACAGCTTCGTGAGCAAAAGCGGTAACTCGACGTTTTCAAAAGCCGTCAGCACCGGAATGAGGTTGAACGTTTGAAAAACAAACCCGATGTGCCGATTGCGCCAATGGGCCAGTTGATTCTCGGTCATCTCGGTGACGATGGCATCACCGACGCGCACGCGGCCCGTCGTTGGGCGGTCGAGGCCCGCGATGAGATTGAGCAGCGTCGTCTTTCCCGATCCCGATGGCCCTCGCAGCGCCAGGAACTCTCCGGCTTCAACCGTCAGATTGATGTCTTCGAGGACGCGAACCTCCACGCTATCATGGCGAAACATCTTGCTCACATTGGTGATTTCAACGATTGGGCGTTTCATCGTCTGCCTTCCCTCTGATCGGCATCCTCCAGCATATAACGATCCTTCTGTTCCGGTAGTTCCCTCGACATGAGAAGCGATGGACGACGGGGGGTTACGGTCGCACTGTGACACGATCTCCGTCTTTGAGTCCGGCCAGTCCGCCTGTGATGACCGTCTCGCCCCCTTGCAGGCCGCTCACGATCTCACAATAGCCGGCATTTTCTTTGCCCACGGACACCGGTTGAGCGACCGCCTTGCCCTCACGGACGAGGAAGACGATGGTACGATTGCCCTGCTCGATGACGGCAGTTTTAGGGACCAGAACGACGCTGGACTCACGAGGGATCTCCGTCCCCGTTTCGTAGAAAGTCACTTTCGCCCCCATATCGGGGCGCAGGTACTCATCGGGGTCGAGGACTTTGACCTTCACTTTGATCGTCGCCTTTTGGCGGTCGGCGACGGCGGAGATGTATTCAACCACCCCACGATAGCGGCGGTCGGGATAGGCATCGGGAGTGATGGTGGTGGGTTGCTGAAGTTTCACCCGCGCGATATCGGCTTCGCTGATGTCGAGTTCCACCTGCAGATCGGTCACATCGGCCAGCGAAATGAGCGCCTGTTTCGCTCCCCGCGTGGAGGTGAAGCCGATGGTGACCATCTCGCCGAGATCTACATAGCGATCGAGCACCGTGCCGGAGACGGGGGCGCGAATCACCGTGTTTTCCAGTTGGGCGCGCGCGTAAGCCAGAGCGGATTCCGCCTGATGCACCTGAGCCCGCGCCAGCTCGATCTGTTCCGGTCGCGGGCCGATCCGGACCAGTTCGTAATTTTCCTGAGCAGCTCGCAGTGCCGCAGTGGCCATCTCGTAGCGGGCGCGAGCATCATCCAGGCGTTGCCGATCCACGACGCCGGCTTCGACCAGTCGTTCCAGCCGTCGCAGGTTCAGTTCGGCATTTTTCACATCGGCTTCGGCCCGCAGCATCTCGGCGCGCGCTCGGTCAATTTCTTGCGGCCGCGATCCGGCCTCCAGTTCGGCCAGGCGGGCGCGTGCGGCGGCCAGATTCGCTTCCGCCTGTCGAACCTGAGCGCGAATCTCCTCGTCGTCGAGTCGGGCGATCACCTGTCCCGCCCGTACGACATCTCCTTCCTTGACCTCAAGGGCCACGACGCGACCGGTGATTTTGGCTCCGACTTCCACCTGATTGCGCGCGATGATATAGCCGCCGGCGGACAAAATCGGCTGAGGTCCCGTGGGGCCCCGACGCGCCGCCACGGCAACGGACACTTCTTTGGCCGATCCTCCAAGGCGCGATCCGAAAGGCATCCACCTGATGAGAACGCCGCCAATGCCCCCCACCAGTATCAACCCGCCGATCACCACGAGCCATCGGCGGCGCGACCGCGGCGGAGGATACGCCCGCTGGCGATCAATCTGGAGCGACCGAATATCTTCGTTCAACGTTGTCAGAAGGTCTTTGCTCATCCAGGGCCAATTTTACGGGTCATTCGGAGAGCCCGTCAAGAAACGGTCGTTGACGGGCTTCCCGCATAACACGCAGTGGCCTGACGATTTCCCTCGGATCGGAGAGAGGGCCTCCATCACGTCCAGAAAAGGACGCGGCTGGGAGGAACTGAGGAGTGACACGGAGCGGAAGCATCCTTGTCATCTGTGTTCTTTCCCGGCTCGTCCTGACTGCCCTGATATGATGTTTCTCCCCTCACTTTATGTTGCATTGGTCGCTCCTTCGGAGGAGGATTTTGCTTCTTCCCCTCTGGAGCGAGACTCCTCTCCGCGCAGCCACCACGGCATGCACTCGCGAATGAGTCGGCCCAACTCCTCCAGGTCTTTGAAGCCGCGACCGAAGAAAATCTTGAACGGACCGGCCTCGTAGACCGTCTCGTAGAACGATCCCCACTCCCGATGGCGGCGGCCTTCTTTTTCCTCGGCCCGGGCGATCTCCTCTTCGTAATAGGCCGCCAGTTGGCGACAGGCGATGGCTATGACCTCCAATCGGGTCGTGGCGGGGAGCGGAGTGAAAATCGTTCCCACCGTCGGGTCGAGTTCCTTCAGGCGCGCGAGAATACGATTGTACTGCTCGACGCAGTACTGAGCGGTTTGATCCTGGGCTTCACTGCTGATGGTCCAGCCCCAGCTGGCTTGAGCCGCCAGCCGACCCATTCGCTTGAGGACGGAGACGAGCTTACGAATTTCTTGTTCCTTTTCCATGACGACCTCCTTCCAAAATCTGACGCAATAAGTGTCGTCCCTTATGAAGCCGCCACTTCACCGTCGTCAGCGGCAGCATCAAGAACTCGGCGATGCGCTTGACCGGCATCTGATCGAAGTATCGCAGCGTGACGACCAGTCGGTAGTCAGGCGGGAGACGCTGGATCGCCTCTCTCACGGCCGCCGGCTCGTCACTTTTGCTGAGGAGGGGACGACTCAGGGCGGTGCTGCGTTCCAGCAGAAGGCGATCCAGTTCGGCCTGTTTGGTGCGGAGGGCTTGTTCGCGCTGGCTCATGCGAAGTGCCTTATGTCGCGTGATGACGTGCAGCCACGCGGCAAACTTGCTCGGCGTTTCCAGCGTGGGCAGCGCCTTGAACGCAGTGAGCAAGGCCTCCTGAGCGACATCTTCCGCCAGGTCCGGTCCGACAATTGCTTCGGCGAGGCGCACGACGGCTCCCCGATACCGCCGGACCAAGTGATCGAAAGCGGTGATGTCACCGACCAGCGCCGCCATCACCAGGACTTCATCCGGCAACTCGTTCGGCGGAACCCCTGCCCGATCCCGTTTCCCCACGATCTCTCCCGCCCTCCTCTTCTATAGAGTCGGTCCGGAGGAAAAAGGATAGCGGCGAGAAACTTTTCCCGTCCCGGTGCGACGCGCGAAACTCGCTCACAGCGCGGATCGAAGACCTCACTTTCTGCGCGAGGACATGGTATTCAGGGCACGGATCCTTTTCATCTGCCATGACGCGCACGCTGGAAAGGGCATGCCGGCAGCACAAACTCTCGCGTCTGCACCCTCTGTGCCGCCCCCGAAAGCCTGCGTTACACTTTCGTTCTTGCGGGTGAACCCGGTCCGCTCTATAACTGGGTGCCAGGTATGCGAGTTGTCATCGTTTGCCCCGATTATCCGCCCCGGCGAAGTGGGCTGGCTGATCATACCCATCGCCTGGCGCACTCACTCAGCCGGAACGAGATTGAGGTGATCGTCGTCACCTCGCCTCCTGCCCAGGGATCGGGTCCGGGGCCAACAGGGGATGCGATTCGCACCGCAGAAGTCCCCGGCTGGGGGATAAAAGGAGCGAGGGCCCTATTGCGTGTGATTCAGCAGCAGGCGCCGGACTGGGTGATCATCCAGTACGTCCCACATCTGTACGGTCGGGGAGGAATCAACCTGGTGATGCCGCTCGTCTGGCTGTGGCAACGGTTGCGGGGCAATCGTCTGCTGCTCATTCTTCATGAGCTGTATCTGGATTTCCCCCGCTTCAGGCGGCCTACCGATGAGGGGGAGAGAGGAGCAACGTCCTCATCGCTCTCCCGGAAGGCCGCTGGCTATTCTCACAAGACCCCCTATGGAGGCTTTGTCGGCAGAGCGATGGTCTTTCTCAAACTCCTTGTCGCGGCACTGGCCCAACGGCTGATGCTCCGGCTCTCGCTTGCTGCTTCTTGTGCCGTTGCTGTCTCAACTGAAGCATGGATGAGAGAAGTTGGTCTCCTGCTTGGCAGAAGGCGCATGCCGGTGATTCACCTGCCCAGTCCGTCGGCGATTGATCGAATCCCCGTTGATCGGCAGCGCGCCCGGACCGAACTGGGTTTTGCTCCTGAAGAAATCGTTCTTTGCTTCTTCGGAACATGGCACGTCTCAAAAATGAGTTCCCGGATACTCGACAGTCTGGCCATGCTCCTGTCAGAGGGAAAATCGGCTCGATTACTGGTGATTGGGCCGGAATCGGAGAAACTCCTCGCGCAGGCGGATGAGAGGCTCTCTTCTCACATTCTCGCCCCCGGTTATCTCGATGCCGAAAGGGTCTCGCGCGCTCTTGAAGCGAGCGACCTCTTTGTTGCGCCCTTCAGCGACGGTGTCTCGGCGCGGCGGACGACAGTAATGGCCGCCCTTGCGCATGGCTTACCTGTTGTGACGACAGAGGGCCGACTGACCGATGAGATTTTCCGGCAGTCCGATGCGCTGCGTCTCGTGCCGGTTGACGATGCTGCTGCTTTCCTGGCGGAAGTAAGGGCGCTGGCGGAGAATCCTTCAGCCCGGCGCGCTCTGGGCGAACGCGGGCGACTGTTTTATGAGGCGCATTTCTCCTGGCCGGTCATCACCGCCCGGCTTCTTGACCTGATGAAAGCTGAGGGTCCGGGTCGCAAATGATGGCTCGGCGCCAGCCCTATGTCGGTTAACCTTCAATCCGACAAGAAGTTATGCCTGCGGCGCCGGTTCTGACTTCTTGTCGTTACGTCCGATGGTGAGGTTCGGCTTGACAATAAAGCAATTTCGCATATTTTATCCGGTATGCATTTGGGGGTGGCGACAGTTAAGGAAGCCGGCTGTGGTAGAGGTGTAGGTGAAAGGGGGAGCCGGTGGAGGCATATCTGCCGCATGAGGTAAGTCATGGGACAAGCGTGGGAGCCAAAAGGAAATGTCGCGTGGACTCGTCGAGCGGAGAGGCTTCCTCCGGGGCATCTTTATGGCGAGAGCCTGAAGACGCGCCGCTTGCCCGGAGCGATTCTGTCTGAGAGGAAGTACCCACCGGGATTTCGCACGCCGACGCACTCGCATGAGCAAGACCTTTTCTGCTTAGTCATTCGTGGAGGTTACACGGAGATGGTGGGGACGACGACGCGCGTGTGCGAACCGTCGCTTTTGCTCTTTCACCCGGCGGATGAAGTTCATGCCGAGCATTTTCATCAAACCGGTGGCAGCTCCTTCATTCTGGAAATCGAGCCGTGGTGGCTCAAGCAGATTCGCCAGCACACGCGGGTGATTGACAGTTCGGCCTGTTTTCGTGGCGGCCATCCGGTGGTGCTGGGAATGCGGCTCTACCGTGAGTTTTTGGAGGGTGAAGATGAGTTGTCCCCGCTGGTGATGGAGGGGTTGGTCCTGGCCCTGATCGGGGAAGCGTCGCGGTCGGCGGTGACCCCGACGGTCGGTCATCCGCCGAAATGGTTGGTGGAGGCCAAGGAACTGCTGCACGAACGGTTCCGGGAACCGCTGACGCTGGCGGAGATCGCTCACGCCGTCGGAGTTCATCCGGTTCATCTCGCGCAGATGTTCCACAAGTACTACAAGTGCACGATCGGAGGCTATATCCGCCAATTGCGGCTGGAGTTCGCCTGTCATCAATTGATTACCACGCCCGCTCCGCTGTGTCAGATTGCGCTGGCTTCGGGCTTTTCCGATCAAAGCCACTTCACCCGAACCTTCAAGCGCTATCTCGGTGTTCCACCGGGACAGTATCGGGAGCTTTTCTCCAAGCCTAAGATGGTTCAACATCGCTTTAACCCATTCAAGACAACGGGCTGAATGGTGTGTTTTCTTCACGGAGTAGATTGTGGCTCTTGGAGGAAGCACAGGCGTGAGTGATCAGTTCACAGAGGTCGTTGATGAATCGGCGCGTGCGGCAAGCGGTGGAATCGGGATTATTTTCGCACCTCAGCTTTGGAGGCTCTTTATTGGGGGAACAGGGAGATGAGGAAGAGGGCGATACAGCGTGTTGTCGTGATTGACTCGCATACGGAGGGAGAACCCACTCGTGTTGTCCTCGACGGCGGGCCCGATCTCGGCGGAGGTTCGTTGGTCGAACGATTGCACCGATTCAAGACCGAGCACGATCGGTTTCGTCGCGCGGTCGTCAACGAGCCGCGTGGATCCGATGCGCTGGTTGGGGCTTTGCTCTGTCAACCCGAAGACGCTTCGTGTGTGACCGGCGTCATCTTTTTCAACAATGTGGGCTATTTGGGCATGTGCGGTCACGGGACGATGGGAGTGATCGCCACGCTGGCCTATCTGGGGCGAATCGGGCCGGGAACGTATCGGGTGGAGACGCCTGCCGGGATCGTGGAAGCGCGTTTGCACGAGGATGGAACGGTGAGCGTGCGGAACGTCCCCAGTTATCGTCTGGCCAAGCACGTCACCTTGGACGTCGAGGGATATGGAAAGGTCACGGGCGATGTCGCCTGGGGAGGCAACTGGTTTTTTCTCGTGGAGGATCACGATCTCGAGCTGACGTTGAAAAATCTCGATCTCCTGACGGATTTCACCTGGCGGATTCGACAGGCTCTGGCCCGCGAGGGCATCACCGGACCCCAGGGCGAGGAGATTGATCACATTGAGCTTTTTGGTCGGCCCGACCGCGAGGATGCCGATAGCAAGAACTTCGTGCTCTGTCCCGGCAAGAGTTACGACCGTTCGCCCTGTGGGACGGGCACCAGCGCCAAGATGGCCTGCCTCTATGCCGAT
Organism: Blastocatellia bacterium; assembly: GCA_035573895.1. Classification (NCBI taxonomy): domain Bacteria; kingdom Pseudomonadati; phylum Acidobacteriota; class Blastocatellia; species Blastocatellia bacterium. The sequence continues at coordinate 12,435 of DATLZR010000154.1, forward strand.
GGCCAACTCAAAGAAGGGCAGGTCTGGCGTCAGGAAAGCATCATTGGCAGCCTGTTTGAGGGAACGGTGCAGGTCCTCAATGGAGCGATTTATCCGAGCATTCGTGGATCGGCGTTCATCACAGCGGAGGCGAACTTGATTCTGGACGAGCGAGACCCGTTTTGTTGGGGGATTCACTCGTGACGCGGGCTGTCTATGATGTGGTGATTGTGGGCGCTGGGATTGTGGGCGCCGCCTGTGCGGCTGAAGCGGCGCGTGCCGGATTTCGCATTGCCGTCGTCGAAGCCGGATTCATCGGTCAGGGAGCGACTGCCGCCGGAATGGGGCACATCGTCGTGATGGATGGATCGGAGGCGGAGTTCGCTCTCACGCGCTATTCACGACAGTTGTGGCAGGAGCTGGCCGAGGAGCTTCCTCCCGACTGTGAGTACTCGCGCTGCGGAACGCTCTGGGTGGCCGCCGATGAACAGGAGATGGCGGAACTGGAGCGCAAGCGGAGATTCTACAGCGAGCGTGGCGTGGCGGTGGAAGTTCTCGATCGCCAGGCTCTGGCCGAAGCGGAACCTTTTCTCCGACCGGGGCTCGTGGGAGGGCTCCGAGTTCCCGATGATAGTGTGATCTATCCGCCGGCGGCGGCCCGCTTTTTAATCGAGCGGGCGCAGGCCGCAGGAGCGACAGTCCTTCTCGGTCAAACCGTTGTCGCCATCACCCCCGAAGGGGTGAGACTCAGCGATGGGTCGCGGCTGGGCGCAGCCAAGATCGTCAACGCGACGGGAAGCTGGTCGCCGGATCTCATGCCCGAGTTCCCGATCGCGAAACGAAAAGGGCATCTCGTCATCACTGACCGCTATCATGGTCTGGTCCGCCATCAGATCGTCGAACTCGGCTACATCAAAGGAGCGCATGGAGCCATGAGCGAGGTCGTGGCCTTCAACGTCCAGCCGCGACCGACGGGACAAATCCTCATCGGCTCATCCCGTCAATACGGTGTCGAGACGACGACGGTAGATCGGCAGATTCTCAGTCGGATGCTCAAACGCGCCTGCCACTATCTGCCGGCACTCGCCGGGCTGTCGGCCCTGCGCGTGTGGACGGGATTTCGCGCGGCGACCTCCGATCACCTCCCTTTCATCGGTCCGGTGCGGGACTCCGACCGGATATACCTGGCGACGGGACATGAGGGGTTGGGAATCACCATGTCGCTGGCAACGGCGAAACTGCTCGTGGCTCACTGGCTCGGAGAGCCCTCACCGATCCCGCTCGAACCCTATTTGCCGAGCCGGCGGTCTCTCTCGCTGACCCATGCGTGATCAGGTTACACTGACCATCAACGGTCGCACGGTGACGGTTCCCCGCGGGACAACAGTGGCCGCTGCCATTGCTGGCGCGGGCGGGTGGGTCTTTCGTCGCTCGGTGACCGGAGAAGCACGAGGTCCCCTCTGTGGAATGGGAATTTGTTTTGAGTGTCGCGTGACCATTGATGGTCAGGCTCATCGGCGAAGCTGTCAGATTCTCTGTCGTGACGGGATGGACGTGCAAACGGCATGAGCCAAGCCAGATGAAAGCCGGGAACGGAAGGAGAACAGAGGGCGCATCGGACGAGACGACTTCAATTCGCCACATGCACGCGCGCTCAACCGAACGTGAGATAACGCGATGGGATCAGCCATCGGATCTGCTGGTCGTCGGAGGAGGCCCGGCGGGAATTGCAGCAGCTCTGGCCGCTCACCGAAGCGGGTTGCGCGTCACCCTGGTGGACGACAATCCGACGCTCGGCGGGCAGATCTGGCGTCGTGAGGAGAACCAGCCGACGCCCCCTGGTGCCATCGCCCGGCTAACGGCTATCGGCCGCTCGGAGGTCCGGGTCCTCTCCGGCGCGCGGGTCATTGCTTCAATGGAACCGGGCCAGCTCATCGCCGAAAGCGATGAGGACGTTTATGAACTCCGTTACAAGAAACTGGTTCTGGCTACGGGGGCGCGCGAACGGTTTCTTCCTTTTCCGGGATGGACGCTGCCCCAGGTCCTCGGCGCCGGAGGTCTTCAGGCGCTGGTGAAGTCGGGCTGGCCGATTGCCGGTAAAAGAGTGATCGTCGCCGGAAGCGGTCCCCTCTTGCTGGAGGTGGCAGCTTTCCTGCGAAAGAAAGGAGCCGATATTCTCCTGATCGCCGAACAAGCGCCGTGGGAGCGACTGCTTCGTTTCGGTCTGAAGCTCGTGGCCTATCCCGCCAAAGCCGCTCACGCCTTCGTCCTCACGCTGGGGCGGCTGGCGGGAGTTCTCTATCTCACCCGGT
>DATLZR010000155.1 GCA_035573895.1 Blastocatellia bacterium
GTTGCAGCGACTCCGAACCCGCCTGAAACCGTCAGTCCGCCCACGCCGGGAACAGAAGAATCCCGCCACCTCGCCGGGAGGCAACACCTTATCCCTCCGCGGCCCGAAGCTGAGATCAGTTCTCTCTCAAAAGGCCAGCACGTAGGAGAACTTCACGAAGAGTTCGCGCCCGATGCGAAAAGGTTGTTCCGGTGAAATCGTCTCGGCGTTATAGCCGATGGCCAGGGCGCTGCGGGCGGTAAAATCGTAAGAGAGGAGAGAATTGAGGTTGAACTGGTTCCGACGGTTGTCGTTGTTGAATTGGGCGAGCACGCGGGCCCGCAGCTTCGGCGTGAACTGATGACCGATACGGGCCAGGATGAGGCTGCGATTTTCCTCCAGCTTTCCGTTCATGAAATATTCCCGAAAAAGCAGCCCCCGCAATTCGAGCTTGGTGCGACCGGCCAGTCGCGCGTTCAGATTCAACTCGTAAGACCAGAGTCGGCCATAGTAGTTGTCACGAAAGTCCACGAACTTTCGCCGGATAACTTGAAGGCTCAGCCAGACCGGCCGATTTTCGTTGGTCGTCAGACCCAGGATCACGCGCGGCATGATGTAGACGCGCATCCGGTCGAGCCGCGTTTGATCCACGAACTCGTGGAATCGAACCCGGTCGTAGGAATAGACGGCCCGCGCCGACCAGAAGTTTTTGAATTGCACGCGCAGGCGCAGATCGGCGCCGGAATCATCGTGCTCGCCCGTCACCAGAGCGACGTGATCGTAGTTGGGCTCCAGGAAAATCTGGCGAATGCCGAAGCGATTGAGAAACGGCTTGTAGGTGAAACTCATCTGCCCGCTCACGCGACCCGTCTCGGGTTCAAAGCCGATGCCGCTGACATCGAAGTCGCGCCCAAGGTATTTCGCCTCGACTTCGTACTCAAACCGGTCGGAATCGTAGCGGAATTCGGCGGTGGCTCCGGCCTGCTGCCAGAGGCTCGCCCGCACGCCGGGATTTTGACTCACCGCCACCTGCGAGGAGAACGTAATGTGTCGGCCTCGCGCCAGCGCCAGATCAATCCCGTGAGCGCGCGCCGAATGGGAGAAATCGCTCTCGGGCTGATCTCGATTGACGGTGATGAATCCGAGCGCCGATTTCTCAAAGATGTCGCGCTGCACGCGCAGGACGAAGAAATTGGCTCCCGGACTGAGCCGCCGCTCGCCCGATTCCGGATCGAGGAAAAATTGATCGCGGGTGCGGGCTTCCAGCACACCCAGGTTGTACCGCCCGATCTTGCCGGTGATCTTGGCTCCGGCGGCGATGCGCTGCTCCGACCCATCGGGCACGCGCAGGCCCACCCGTCGAGAGAAGAAAAGCTGAAGCGGCGTGCGGAAAAAGTTCGCCCCTTCCACGAAAAACGCCCGCTTCTCCGGGAAAAACAGCTCGAAGCGGGAGAGTGTAATATTGATCTCGTCGGCTTCGGTTTGAGCAAAATCGGGATTGACGGTCAGGTTCGCCTTGAGATTCGCCGTCAGACCATAGCGCACATCCACTCCCGCCGTTGGACGGTAGCCGGAGACGGTGGGAATAGTCGTGCGAAATCGCCCCGGCTGGAGCGTGAAGGGGATGATCTCCAGATCGCGTCCGGGTCGAATTTCTTCCAGTCCCCGGAGAATGCCCGATTTGGACGGCTTCATCACCCGATCGAAGCGAGCGACCGGATACCAGCGCACGCTTTCGTTCTTTCTCACGATCTCCCGACCGAGATTGAGCCCCCAGGTCTGCGGCGAGGTTCGGGGAAAGCGGAGAATCTTGAACGGGATGGCGATTTCCGCCACCCAGCCGAATTCATCAATTGTCGCGGCGCTCTCCCACAGTCCATCCCACGTCCCGTCGTACAGATCAAATCCGGAGCCTCCTCCGGTCGTCTCCGAGACGAGAGCATCGAATTGAACACCCCGGGCGTTGACGCTGAAAAAGTAGCCCGTGCGAAGATCGTGAAACGTGTCCAGCAGAATGTCCACGCTGTCGGAGAAGGTGCGGGCATCATGAGCATCGAGGCGGGCGACGATCCGACTCGGCTCCGAATCGAAGCAGCGAAAGCCGAAATAGAGCTTCCTCTCATCGTAAAAGATCCGAACCTCGGTTCGTTCCGTCGCCGGTTGACCTTCGTCCGGCTCCGTCTGGGTGAAATCGGTGATCGGTTCGATCTCCTTCCAGACCGGTTCATCGAGCCGACCGTCAATTTTGACCTCCGCCGCGTAGCGCCGAGCCGTCGCCACGCGCAAGGGAGCAGAATCAGAAGGTGTCGAACGATTTTGCCCGACGATTTCTTGATGGGAAAGGACAAGGATCACCGCCAGCGCACCGGCTATCCGCACCGCTGAGAATGTCATCGCGTCTTCCCCTCCAGGATGCCCGACCACCGATGAGCCACGCACACCGCCGTGCGAAGGACAAAGGCTAAGAGGATGCCCTTTTCGCTGTCAACGCGAAATCACCGTTTCAATCCGGATACGCCACTTGGATCCGAGCTGAGCGAAAGTATCTCGCGCGCGATGGGAGAACTGTCGGGTCTCCAGAGCCCACTCCCGTGCGCCAGAGTTCCCGATTGCGGCATTTCCCCCACCGCCGTGGGAAAAAAGACGCGCACTCTCTTGCGAAAAAGAAGACCGTCCGTTTTCGCACTTCTTCCGTCTTATGCTGATGGCAATGCGAAGGGATAACGGCAAAACGGGAATCGCCCATGTGCTCACGCACACCACGAAGAATGAACATGCGTTCGCCAACGGATGAAAAGTGCCAACTGATGGCTGATCCGTGGGAACCTTTCATCCGTCGGGAGATTATTTTCAGTGGAGGAGGAGAGCTATGAAAATCGCAGGCATCAAACACATCATGCTCCTTACGTTGCTCGTCATTCTCATCGGAGGTCAATGGGGTTTGGGGCAACAGCCGCCCCAGCCGCGCGATTCGTTGCGCGTTCTTCGCGTCGCCTTGAGAGAAGCCGGGGCTCCGCCTCTGACAGGGCAGCAGGAGGATGCGTTACGGTCGTTGCTGGTGACGTACCGGTTGAGCCGACGGCCTCCGTTGCAAATTCTGACCGCCCTTCAAGCCGCGCGTCGCGCCTACGATGAAGCGATTGTTGCCGGGGACAGTGCGACGGCGAAATCGCAGGCGACCACCATTGCCAATCAAACAGCCGCACTCATCGGTACGACTCTCCAGGACGAGGCCGACGTGAAGGTGGGCGTCATCAACATCCTCAAACAAAACGATGATCAACTGGGCCTCCTGGTGAAACGCTTCGGCACAAGCGGTGTGGCGCGGTTACTCCATGCCTTTCTGGCCGATAGCGGCCTGGCTTCCGGGGGACTGCCGGGAAGCACCGCCCCGAACGGAATCGTGGGGCCGCCCCTCGCTCCATCCGCTCGATAATCGCACACCGGGGATGAGGAACGATGTCCGGTGGCGCGGTCTCTGTCCGGCTGCGCCACCGGAAAATTCTCCTTTCGTCATGATCCGGTGAGAGCGGAGCGGATCACGCCAACGATCTGCTCCACGGCATGTTCGGAGAGTTCCGGGTAAATGGGAAGCGAGAGAACGGTTCGAGCGCACTCCTCGGCAACGGGGAAGTCGCCCTCGCGGTAGCCGAGCACGCGGAAAGCCGGTTGAAGATGCAACGGAACGGGATAATGCACTGCCGCTCCGATTCCCTGCTCGGTGAGTTTTCTTAAAAGCTCATCGCGACGCTCGCAACGTATGACATAGAGATGGTACACATGCCGCGAGGACGGCAGTTCCTCGGGCAAGAGGAGATCGGGGAGATCGCCCAGACCCGCCCGATACCATGCCGCGATACGCCGTCGCGCTGCGTTCCACTGGTCAAGATAGCGAAGTTTCACCCGGAGGATGGCGGCTTGCAGGGCATCGAGCCGGTAGTTGAAGCCCTCCTCGCCGTGAACGTACTTGTCCGTCCGCCCCTGATTGACGAGTCGCCGCATTCGCTCGGCGAGCGCCTGGTCCGACGTGACGACGGCGCCGGCATCTCCGTAGGCACCGAGGTTCTTGCTGGGATAAAAACTGAAGCAGGCTGCGTGGCCGAGGCTTCCCGCGCGATACCAGCGGCCTCCCTCTCCCGCCGGCGCGCTCGAACCATTTTCCGAGGAGGGAATCATCACTTCAGCCCCGTGCGCCTGAGCGGCATCTTCGATGAGGCGCAGATTGTAGCGGGCGGTGAGATCGAGGATCGGTTTCATCTCCCCGATCTGACCGTAGAGGTGAACGGGAAGAACAGCCCGCAAGCGACGGTGCGTCACCCGGTGAACGAGACCTCCCACAAGCTCGTTGAAGTAATAGTCCCGCTCGATGATCTCCCGCAGCCGCTCCGGATCGAGAGCGAACGAGCGCCGATCAATATCAACGAAAACGGGTCGGGCGCCTGCCTGTCGGATGGCAGCGGCCGTGGCAAAGAAGGTGAACGGCGTCGTGACCACATCATCGCCCGGACCGATGCCGAGTACGACCAGGGCCAAATGTAAGGCCGCCTGACCGGAACTCGTCCCCACCGCATGAGCCGTCCCACAATATGTCGCAAATTCCCGCTCGAACGCGGCGACTTCTTCGCCCAGAATGAAACACCCCGAATGCACCACCCGCTCAATAGCGGCAGCAATCTCGGATCGGATCGTATGATACTGGGCGATGAGATCAACCAGTGGGATGGGCATGATGGATGTGTTGACCGAGCGGGTTTTTCTGCGTGCGATGTCTCTCCCCTCCTGGGCCGGCTCTCATGAGGGTTCTCGCCCTGGCACCGATCCGATGGCCGCGCTAGGCACTCAGAGAAACCTGAGTCTCGCTGCCCCGATGCACCGGGCGATAGAGCGTATCGCGCTGCTGGGGGTGGAAACCGGCATCGCGGATGAGACGACGGATCTCTTCCTCGCTGGCGTAGACGCGGGGCACACCGGCAGCCGTGACGACGTTCTCTTCGATGATCGTGCTGCCGAAATCATCCGCGCCAAAGCGAAGTCCCACCTGCGCCACCTTCAACCCTTGCGTCAACCATGAGACCTGGAGATGATCCACATTGTCGAGATAGAGCCGGGAGACCGCTAGCAGTTTCAGGTACTCGACGGCAGTGGCTTCGAGCCACCCCTCCTTGCCAAGCTCGGTGTTCTCCGGCTGGTAGGTCCAGGGGATGAAGGCGGTGAAGCCTCCGGTTTCGTCCTGCAATGCCCGGATGCGCTCCAGGTGCATGGCGCGATGCCAGAGAGATTCGCCAAAGCCGATGACCATTGTCGCCGTCGTTCTCAGGCCCTCTTCGTGAGCGATGCGCATGACGCTCAGATATTCCTCGGTCGTCGTCTTGCGTCCGATCCGACGTCGAATCTCATCGTCGAGAATTTCCCCACCGCCGCCGGGGATCGAGCCCAATCCGGCGGCTTTTAATCGGCGAATGACCTCGCGGGGGGAGAGTTTGGAAACCTTCGCGATGTGAACGATCTCCGTCGGTGAAAAACAGTGAAGGTGAACGGGGTATCGTTCCTTGATGGAGCGGAGCAGATTCTCGTAGTAATCAATTTTGAGATAGGGATTCAGGCCCCCCTGCATGAGGATACCCGTGCCCCCTTGAGCGATTGTTTCTTCGATCTTGCGGAAAAGCTCATCAAGCGGCAGAACATAGCCTTCGGGGGAACCGGGCTCGCGATAAAACGCGCAGAAGCTGCAATACTGAATGCAGATGTTGGTGTAATTGACGTTGCGATCAATGATGTAGGTGACGACCGGATCGGGATGTTTGCGCCGGCGGATGAGATCCGCCGCCATGCCGAGGGCCAGAAGATCATTCGATTCGAGAAGACGCACGGCATCGTCCACCGTCAACCGGTAGCCGTCGAGCGCCTTCTCCAGAATCGGACCGATTGTCGGGTCACAAACTCCCTGAAGCGCCATCGAGCTGCCTCCACGTGACGCCTTAACATAGCCGACATCTCACCTCACCGTCAACCGGGCGAGAAATAATCCCTCCTCCGGTCGGATCCTGGCTGAGATGATTCAGGCAACGGTCACGAGAAGACACCCGACAGCGCGAGTGGGCTTTAATGGCGGATGACTCCCGGCGAAGACGGCGGCCGTGACTCTGTCGCCAAAGCGGGAGTCAATCCATCCTCTCCACCGGGAGAAGCCGACTAGCTATTCCACCATCCTTTTTCTTCGTGTCGGCCGGCGAAGTGACGCTCATGACGCCCGCCGCGATGACCGCTGCGCTGGCCGCTGCGCCCGCCTTGACCGGGGCGAGAACCCGAACGGCTTCGGTTCGGTGCATCGCTTCGCTCACGGGCTGGACTCACGACGATGGCCCGGCCATCTAACGTGTACCCGTTGAACTGAGCAATCGCGGCTTCTGCTTCCTCTGTCGTGCCCATCTCCACGAACCCGAAGCCCCGCGATTCATAGGTGGCGCGATCCTTGATGATCACACTGGAGACCACCTCTCCGGCCTGACTGAAGAGATTGGCTAATTGATCCTCTGTCGTGCGATACGACAGGTTTCCCACATAGAGTTTCGTTGACATTGAGTCTTTCCTCTCTTTTTTCAAAAAATTTCAGAGCGGCTTCGCGGCAAGGGAGCTGAGCTTCCATGTCGTGGTCGTTCGCTCTCTTCCTGCAAACGCTGCTACTCCGTGGTTCACGACATCACACGTACATGATCTCATGAACCGGGGACACCTTACCACACTCGCCGGACAAAGTCCAACCTCCATGAGACATCCGACGGGCCGTCACGTCCTCCGATCTCGCCCTGTCGAATATCTCCGTTTCAGGAGAGCACAAGGGCGAGGACGCCGTTAAAAATGGATCTCCTGTTCCTCGAAATCGGGAGTCTCGATCTGGATGGTGATGTGAGCGATGCCGAATCGCTCTTTGAGGCAAACCTGAAGGCGCTGCAAAATGTCCCGATGAGACGCCGAGTCGGAGAGGACGACATGAGCGCTCAAGGCTTCTTTACCGCAACTGATCGTCCAGACGTGCAGATCATGAACCTCCCGAACACCCGGTGTCGTGCGAATGGCGTCAGCCACGCGCGTGATGTCAATATGACTGGGCGTGGCTTCGAGCAGCACGTTGACGGTTTCCTTCAGCAGTCGCCAGGAACAGACAATGATGAGTCCCCCGGTGAAGAAGCTGAAAAGCGGATCGGCCAGATACCACCCGCGCGTCCAGATGGCCGCTCCGGCGACGATGGCACCGAGCGAGCCCAATCCATCGCTGACGATGTGCAGAAGAGCGCCCCGCACATTGAGGCTCTGCCGGTGGCCCCGGTGAAGCAGGGCCGCTCCGATCAGATTGACGACCAATCCCCCAACGGCGATGAGCATCATCTCCAGCCCCCGAACATGGGGCGGCTGGCGCAGTCTTCCAAAGGCGTGATAAAAAATCGCCAGCGACAGGACGACGAGAGCGACGGCATTAACGAATGCCGCCAGAATCTCCAGACGATGATACCCGTAGGTTTTTTCCGGCGGGGCGCTGCGGTCGGCCATCCACATCGCTCCGAGCGCCAATCCCAGTGCCGCCACATCCGTCAGCATGTGACCGGCGTCAGCCAAAAGCGCCAGGCTATTGGTCAACCATCCCCCCAACGCTTCGACCAGCATGTAGCTGGTGGTCAAAAGGAGCACGAGTTTTAATCGCCGAGAGTTTTGTTGACGCGCTGCACTCATAACCTGTCGAGAGAGCGCATAATTTTACTCGCTCTCCTGGCCGGGACCAAACCGAACAGATGTCGGCTCCGTCACGGACAGAGCCGATGAGACAAACGGTCTCGAAGACCGGAAAAATTTGTCGGATGCCCAAGCTCTCGACTCTCGCAGGGGCCTTCGGCTCCGCTCGTGCCTGGTTTCCGCCTCACGGAAGCAGGCCGACATCTTGGCGCCGATCCCGAGTCACATCCAAGGAGGCATTAGGAAGAGCCGGGCACGCTGCGAAAATCTTCGACCGATGACGGAGGAACGCGGGCGACCAGGAGGTTCTCCTCCACATGTTCGACGCGACTCATCCCGACGAGAGCCGTCGTGATTCCCGGGGTGGACCGCACGAACTGAAGCGCCCGCTGAGCATCGCTGCGAAGTCCGGGAAATGCGCTGCGGAGGGATTCGGGCAAGCCCCGGGCCAGCCGGCTCTGCAGCAGCGAGGCGCTGGCCATCACCGTCATGCCGAGATGAAGCGCCGCTTCCAGAAGCGAAACCGAGTGACCGTTCACCGTCTGCGTCGGCACGGTCAGCGCCTCCACCATCGCCAGATTATAGGGCGCCTGGATCACGCGAAAATGATGGTCCGGACCGCCGACTTCGCGAGCCAGTGCGACGAGTTCCGACAGCGATAGATGATCGGGCGCGTCCTCGGGCACGCGATACCCGTTCCAGGTCGCCGTCCCGTAGAGACGAATCTTCCCTTCGGCCACTTTGCTTTCAAGCATCTCGAAGGCGGCCCGGATGCGTCTTCGGAATTCATCCCGACTCACCTCGTTGAGTTGCTCTTCGGGATTGTGCAGGTAGTAAATGTCAATCGTGGCCAGCCGCAAATTCTTCAAACTCGTCTCCAGTTGGTTCTCCAGATACCGCGGCGCGAGACAGTGGCTCCCCCGACCGACCAGTTCCGTGGGGGCGATGATGCCCGGACGGATGAACGTTTCGATGATGTAGCGGCTCCATTCGTGAGGTGTTTGGGGCGGCTCCGTGTCAAACGGGATGTATCCCCCTTTGGTGGCGATGATGATCTCGTCCCGCGAGACGATGCCCTGCCGAAAAGCCTCTTCCAGAGCCCGACCAATCGCTCGCTCGCTGCGCTGGAACCGATAGTTGATAGCCGTGTCAATGACGTTGCAGCCGCGCTCAAACGCACGGTGAATGGCCGCCTGGTAGGATAGGTCCGTCGCGTCATCCCAGTGGCCGAGATACGTTCCCAGGCCGATGGACGACAGCCACAGTCCCTGAGCCAGACGAAAGTGTTCGGGCGCGACCCGGTCGAGAAATCGTTGACGATACCGAGCCGTCCCGTCGGGCGTCGCGGATGATGCTTGTGTCATGGACGCATGCTCCTTCGATGTTTTGCCCCCCTCTCCTCTGAAGCTGTTGAGATGAGACAAGCAGGAGGCAAGGAGGGAGACTTCAAAGTACCAGATGAGCGTGAGATTGAAAAGCCCGCTGCCGGTGTTTCACAAATCGCGCTCCGAGAATTTGATCGGGATTGTGGCGGTCTACAGCCAAAGCATGACGCTGCCACAACCGGCCGAGTTGCTGCCGGTGATCCGCCACCAAATCTATGGCTGACTTCGGCATCACCCTCCTGGCCGTGTGCTCCGTTTACCGAAGATGAACCTTCGTTGTTGACGAGCGATGCTCCCAATTGCGCGCTGATGGAATCAGTCCAGCGGCAACGCTTCCGGGTAAAAAGTTGCGGACTCGATCTGCAAACCACGCGGCTCATTCCGGGCGACTCTCTATCGGTAACGAACACGATCAAGGAGCGTTCGGAGTTCCTCAATATGCGCTCCACTCTGGGCGATTCTTTATCGGCAATGAACCTGCTCCCCATCAAAGAGGGGACGGCGGGCGAGGCGAAGATGATTGACGCGAATCCACGCTGCGACATCAAGCATTCCAGCAACTGTCAATCCCGCATTGACTGCCGAGATGTGAAGGACAACGACGAAGATCTCACCTACGCTCCGCGATTGAGCCCCGTCAGCAGAATCTTCTCTCCGGCGGTACCAAGGACCAATGGTTTGGTCAAGTCACTTCTGGCTTGCTCCCTCAGAAAACGTCTGCTACGATTAGCCAACCGAAGAGGTAAACTGTGGTGGGTATGAAATCCGATCATACTGCCTGTGAGCAAGCGTGCCAGCCAGCGAGGAAGTAAGCAATGGTGACTAAGAAATCTCGCCCCCAGCGAGCCACCTTAACCCGTGGAGCCCACCTGGGCTACGATATCCGTTCGCAAGCGCCGGACGGCACCATCCGCTACATCGAGGTCAAAGCCCGTGCTATCACGGGTGCCATCGTGTTGATGCGTAACGAATGGCTCATGGCGCTGCGGCTCGGCGAGGAATACTGGCTTTACATCATCAGGAAGGCTGCCACCGACCCGAAGCTTTACATCATCCCGAACCAGACCGCCAACCTCCAGCCGGAGGAGGTGGCGGAAGTGGTGCGATACGTGATGCAGAGGGGTTAGCCGATGAATGCATCGCTCTCTGATCTCAAGGAGTGGAAACTCAAAGCCCTGACAGACATCTGGACCGGGGATGCCGAGCGCAGAGGCGACCGCCTCATACCCACCGGGCTGCTCGGCTCGATTCGCTGGTGGTTCGAGGTGTTAGTTCGGGGCCTGGGCGGCAAGGCCTGCGACCCTTCGGATTCTCACAATCGTTGCCCCCAGGATTCTCGCAAGAAGCCGACCGATCCAGGGCACCACTGCGTCGTCTGCGAACTCTTCGGCTGCACAGGATGGGCTCGCAAGTTCCGTCTGATGGTTCTGGATAGCCAGGGCCAGGTTATTCAGGGTCAGATCAAGGCAAACACTGAATTCACACTCCGGTTCGTTGCCCTGCGAACCATCCGTGAGGAGGAATGGTGCCTTCTGGATCTCACCATGCGTCTCCTTGCCGACTACGGCGCCATTGGAGGGAAGACGGTGTTGAAGCCATCAAATGAGCAAGGTCGGCAGAACGCTTTTCATCATAGGGATTTCGGGCTTATCCAGTATCTATCAGCGCCGGATGGATGGAGTTGTGCCAGGAGCCAAAGTGAACTGACAGCTTATGTCTGTGATACACAATGGCGAAAGCCTCCAGATACGTCCGGTCCCCAGGGACAAACGCATGATTTCTCCTGGGCCTCGCTCCAAAACTTCTGGTGTGTGAAAGGGCGGTATTTGGCGAGGCAGTATGCAGTGGAGAGTACATTCAATCAAGTGATTGGTAGAAAGGAGCGTAAAAAGCAGGCGCAACAACTCGAATCAGACACTCCTGTAAATCGTTGGCTCGCCGGGCGCCAGCAGGAAAGCAAAAAGGTCTTCAGCTTCAAAGCCGGAGGCAGGCGCACATTTGGCTTTGTGAAGCCGGGCACGGTGGAGTTTGATGAGATCAAACAGCGACTTCGCAATGTATGGTCGGGTTTCAATCCTGACAGCGAATTCAAAGAGGGCGATAACATTTTGTCCGAATTATTTAGGCTAAGACAGTCCTCGGAGGGAGGAGCACCATGAGCTGGGATTACTACGCATGGCTTGCAGCCAACTCAAACCAAAAGGAACAACTCAATCCACCGCAAGGGCTAGCTGCGGGTCATGTGGATGCATTATCGGTGTCGTTTTTTGGGGACAATACGAATAGGGAAATAACAAGGCAGACCTATATTCAGTTTGCAAGTCGGTCGTTCTCGTTTCCAGATTGTGTAAGAGATAGCGAACCTAACTTCGGGGATCTTGTCTCAGCCCGCTGGCTTGGCCTTCAAGTAGATTTTAAGCTGCTCACCCCCTGGTACTCTAAAGACGACCGCGTCTTTCACGTTCTCGACAACCCAGTGCGCAAGGACCGAGTGTTCGGCGTGCCGTTCATGAGCGCAGCGAGCTGGAAAGGGATGCTTCGCTGGGCCTGCCGCATGCAGGCTGGGTTACGAGAGCACCTGGAGAATGGAAAGCGGTTTGAGGATTGGCGTGATCCCGATTGGATTCTCCATCTTTTTGGGAACGAAAAAGGCGAGGAGGAAACCTTCCACCAAGGAGCGCTGGTCTTCTACCCGACATGGTTTGACAGGATCGGCTTTGAGGTTATCAATCCCCATAGCCGCGAGCGCCGCGCCGGCACCCAGCCCATCTATTACGAGGTCGTCCCAGGTCGAAAGCCCAGGCCCGACAACCCCGGCGAGCACGAGGAAGGTGGAAAAGGGAGCCTATACCTCCTCTATGCCCCTTGGCCGGGGATGAAACCGGCGGTCGATACCATAGACTTCCTGCCCAAGCTTCTGGAAGCCATTGAAACCTTGCTCACCACCTACGGCATCTCCGCCAAGCGCACCGTGGGTTGGGGAACAGCCCAAATCACAAAATGGAAGGCCTTCCGTAAAGGGCAAAAGACTGTCGAGCGTGATAGCAGGGAGCAGCTTTGGCAAACGATAAATGCCTGGTTTCAGGGGGGAGGCGCGCCATGACTACGTTTACGCCTGCGGATACGCTTCGCCAGCATCGCCCGGTGCTTCTGGCCTGTGAGGCCATTGGCTGGTTCCACATGGCCGGTAAAGCCCGCTTGGAATTTCTGCGGCAGCATGGCGGAGACCCGGTGAGATATGAGTACGAAAAGTGGCATGATGCGGAGCAGCCGCCTTTCCCGTGGGATAACCTTCTTGGGTGGGTTAAAGGGTGGCCCGGAAGCGCAATCCCCCAAAACGCCTGGCCCGGCAGCTTCAAGGAGTTCACGGAAAAGCACCGGGAGAGGAACCTGGGCATGCTGGGATTGCTCCAGGCCAGCCATGGTATCGTTTCCGGGATCGAGAAGAATGTCCCATCAGGAACTTCGGAATATCTCAACCAGTCCCTGCCGCACATGTGGCTCTCCTCCCCCTTTGGGAACCCTCAGCACAACCTGTTTGCCGATCCACCGGAGGTGCTCACCGAGCGCGGATGGAAACAGGTGGTGGGGGAAATCCTGCAGGTGCTGGAGGAATTAGGAAATCTGGCGACTCACAGTGCGGCGGATGTTAGGCATTGGGCTCACTGGCGCGAGCAGGCCATCGGTCCCCAGACCTATCTGCGCCAGGCGTTCCTTTCCACGGTTGCCGAGACCCGACTTCCCAACAACGACGTGACCTTGTGGGACCAATCGTATGTGGCGGCAGCA
Source organism: Blastocatellia bacterium (assembly GCA_035573895.1). Lineage (NCBI taxonomy): Bacteria > Pseudomonadati > Acidobacteriota > Blastocatellia > Blastocatellia bacterium. Next base: position 12,882 of record DATLZR010000155.1, read on the forward strand.
CTTTTCAAAAGCGCTGTGGCAGGCGCTGTGCTCGACCAAAATTTTCCTTGGGGCGATGGAGCGATAAAGCAGAGGGTCCGCTGGCGTTTGCTCACGGTAGCTATCGGCGCCGATCATTATGAGGCGCGCGCGGTGAAAATCGGTGACTGGACGGGGATGCAAGGGGTGCTGGAGCAGTTCTTCGGTCAGGTGCGCCAGCTCATAGAGGTTGATCTCGCCGCTGGATCCCTCCTGTATCAGGATTCCAGCGTGGCGGTGTTTTCTTTCCCGGGCGAACGCTTCGATGAGACTCCACCAGCTCCTTGGCTGAATGGATGGGAAAGTTGGCTTCAGGAGCAAGTGGAAGGTATTGCTCAAGGATTGCATTTGGAAACCCCACCTTTGGTGCGCCTGAGTGAGCCCACCCGTTCCCTGGTGCCTCAGGTGCAGGAGCGCCAGGAGGCCCGAACCAAAATCGCTATTCCCCTTCATAAGGCATGGTATATCCCCCCGAGAGGTCAGATTGGGCACATCTGTCCCGTATGCCAAGTGCGCCTCAACGGCAATCCCGCCAATAAAGACAAACCCTGTGAGGTATGCCAGGATCGTCGTTCTCACCGGCGGGATGATTGGCTTCGGGGGCGGGTTGGCTACGACACCATCTGGTTTGAGGAGGTGACCGACCGCAATGGTCGCATTACGCTCCTCACCCTCGCCTTCGACTTAGAGCCCTGGCTCAGCGGCGAACGGGTAGACAGCTTGCGGGCGCAGGCGATATCGGAATGGTCTAGGTTCAATCCCGTACTTTCAGAATTTTGGCAACGCGATGCGAGCAGACGGCGCCATGAAGTTAATCCAATACAGCCCGTTGATATGATGAATAAACTGGTGAGCGAGGTCCAGGTACGTCTTCGCGATAGCTCTGGTCAGATACAGTTTCGCGAGAATGATCTCCTTCTGGCTAATCTACAAGAGGGATATCGGCATGTGCGTAGCGCAAACCCCCAACATAGCGGAGAATCCAGTCAAGACTGGGAACAGCGTCTCTGGAAGACTTTCTTCCGAGATATAGTTGAAGACCGTGCCAGGGCACCGGCTTGGGATAAACTAAACGATAAGGAGCGGGCTGCCTGGCTGGCGCATCAGCTCTTTTGCAAACTCCCCTCTCCCGGTCGGGTCTATCGGTTCTGGCGGGAAGCGGAGGAGGTTTTTGAAGAGCTCCTGAAGGAGTTCCGCCAGATTGCAGCTCGCAGCGACAACCCATGGCGCGTGCGGCGCCTGCTGATCGAGCCGGATGCAAGCAGCCGTTCTGGCTGGCAGGACCGCATGCTCTATGATGGTCGCTGGCGGGATGTGCAATTGAGCCTGGTCTATGTGCGGGCGCTGGACGGTTTTGTAACCGCCTCCAACCTGGCCCGCCTTCTGAAACCGGAGGAATCCGGGGAAGCGCTCCGGAATCAGCAAATCCTCCTGGAGGAAGAGGACACGTTCGGCCGGCCGAGCAGGATGGTTGTCGGCAATGTCAAGGAAATGACTAGCCCCTATTCTCACCTCGGCGTGTATCATCCGGTGATTCCGCTGGAGCTTTCGCCGTTGCGCTTCCGGGTTGTGCTGCCTCTGGAAGCAGCCTCCGAATGCGCGCATCTCGCCCTATCTCGATGGCGTGAGCAGTTTGCCCGGGTTTGGGATCGACTTCCCATGCACATAGCGATCATCGCCTTCGACCGGACGCTTCCTTTCCAGGCAGTGATGGAAGCCGCGCGCAACCTGGAGGACAGGCTCAGCCAGGGCGAGGAGGTTTGGACGGTGGAACGACACGAAGAGCACCGCGGCATTGTCGCCCTGCAGCTGCGGCGCCGGGATGGACAAACCACGCTCCAAACCGTGCCCATAAGGCTGGCCGACGGTCGGGAGGACGTCTTTTATCCCTACATCGCCGTGGAAGACCGCTCCCTGCGATATCCAAAAGATTTTCGTCACCCCAACGGCCAGGTCTACCGGCATGTGAGCGATTTGCGCATCGGTGATGGCGTAAAGCTCTTCCCTGCACACGTGGGTTTCTTGTTTATGGAGACTACGGGTGCCCGCTTTGAAGCCCTTCAGCCCCTATATGCGGAGGACTGGGAGGCTATGCGGGAAATCTGGAAGCTCGTCGAACGGACCGCGCCGAGTCAAACAGCTTTGCAGCGCTTCCGCAGCGCTCTTTACCGGTTGGAGGGGGAGTGGAGAGATTCGCCCGATCAGGTCTCTCCCGATCTTTGGCGCGACACAGTGCGTGCTTTGATTGTTGACCACCTGGAGGCAAAGGGCGCAGCACTGGAAGTCCTCACTGAAGCGGCGTGTAGAGGACTCCTGCAACGCACTTTGGAATGGTATATGACCACTCTCAGGATAAACTTTCAAGGAGATTGAACCATGGCAAGCTACGAGAAGTTTTTGTATGTAGGTATAGCCCTGGATCCCATCCACGTGGGGACGGGCGGTGCGCGCATTGGACGCGTCGATCTGACTATCGTGCGCGATCCGATCACCCGTGTGCCCAAGATCCCCGGCTCCAGTCTGGCCGGGGTGTATCGGACCTACGTGGCGATGGCGGAAACGGAGGCCAGGCCGAACCGCAAGGTAGATGAGAAAGACTGGCCTTACTATCCGCATTGCGCCGGTTTGGGACAAGCCCGTGATAAATATCTAGGTCACTGCGGCCAGCCGGATTGCCCCGTCTGCACGGTCTTCGGCTTTGCTCGCGGCAAGGACCAGGCCGGCGGCTTTGCGGGGCTGGCTGCGTTCTCCGATGCCCATGTGCTTCTCTTCCCGGTGCCCACACGCCAGGGGCCTCACTGGGTTACTTGTCCCATGGCCCTGCGACTTGTGGGTCTTGAAGTAAGTGGAATGCAGGGCAACGCTGTGTATCTGGAGAATGTCTCGAACAACAAATTGAACCTGGGGTGGTTGTTTTTGGATGTTCAAGCCTGCGCGCAAATGCAACAAGTGAAGACCAGTTTGGAGGGCCTCGGCGTTTATTCCTACATCATCGATTGCTTGGCCATCCTGCCCGACCGTCTCTTCATCCACGTGGTCAACAGCAACCTGGAAGTGCGCACCTCGGTGTCCATCAACCCGGAGACCGGCGCGGCGGAGGAGGGAGCACTCTTTTCCTATGAGGCTTTGCCGAGGACCACAGTGCTGGTGTGGGAAGTGATTGCCAAGAACCCTAAGCATTTCAAGGTCAGTGGCAGTGACGTGAATGTTACCCTGAACGGTGGACGGCAAATGGATGCTCCTGACAAGGTTTTCGAGGTCACGAAGAGAGCCCATCCTTACCTGGAACATTTGGGGATCGGCGGCATGGGCACGCGCGGGATGGGACGGTTGAGGGTCCTTTCCGCCTCAACCGCTCCCAGCGCGGCTTCGACCGTAAATTGCGGCGAGACCGCTTCGGCAAGTTCAGAGGAACAACCTTCTACAGGAGGAGGACACTCATGAGCGCCCAGGCTGTGAGGAACCTGGATATCGCCTGTGCCGAGTCGGGGCGTGAGCTGGCAAGCATCCGAGATATGGAGGAAAGGGTCTTAAACGCTGCTCTGACCGTGCTGGAAGAGCAGGGACCCTATGCGATGTTCCTCTATGTCCAGGCCCGGCATAGCGAGGTAGCAGGAGAATTCAGGAGGTTCTGTGTAAACCTCTTGCGTGGGGTATTTGGTGAAAGAGTGCCGGCCAACGCGGACGCGCTGGGCGCTATCAGGGCGCTGGCGAACGATCCGGATGATCTTCTCTTCGCCCGCGACCTTCTGCGCAACGCTCTCGCTTATGCGCGCTATCACCTAAAGGCGAAGGGGAGCAGCTCATGAGCTGGCAATTGTATCGCTGGGTCTGGCAAGTAGAGTCGCCGCTCCATATCGGGGCACCGCCGGCGGGAGCCCTGAACCGGACGCGTCTCTATGTACCGGCTCGTGCGCTTTGGGGAGCGATTACTGCAGAGATCGCCCGATGCCGGAGCCAGAATCAGTTCCCCGATTACGAGCCTATCGGCCGACACATTCAATCCAACGTCCGGCTCAGCTACCTCTTCCCGGCTGAGCAGGTCAATAGTCAGTGGAGGGCATGGGTGCCGCGTTATCGGGACGGTCAGGGATTGGTTTGGGAGCGAGAGGAAGACCATCAAGCGATGGAGGACCGGCGCTTCCGCATGCGCCTGCTGATCACCCGACCGGGCACGGCAATCGCGCCCGAATCCGATACTGCTGCAGAGGGCACCTTGCGGGAATTCGAGCTGATTAACTCCTACTGGCGGGAAGAGAGCGAGTGGTTCAAGCCAGTCGCAATGGTGGGTTATCTGTTTTGCAAAGACGCGGCTCTGTGCGCTGAGATCTGCCAGGTGGAGGAGCTCTTCGTTGGAGGCGACACCCGCTATGGGCTGGGACACCTGACACGTATTGCCTGTGAACTGGTTTCGCAATTCTTTGATGGCATCCAGGTAGACTTGCAGGCAGATCCGCCTACCGTCACAACTACCCGGGTCCTTGCCCATGCCAGCATAAGGGGCGGCCAGCGTCCGGTCGGGGCCATGGAGTGCTTGGGCGGTTGGGACCTGGTCCAGGGTGGACTGAGGAGAGCTGAACTGGTATGGGCGCCCGGGTCCTGCTTTGATCAAAATCAGTTTTTTAAGCTGCAAGAAGATGGGCTATGGCAAATGTGAGTGACGCATGTCGTCTCATCGAAACCGGCTTCTCCCCGCGCAATGTCTCCGAGGAATCCGTGTGGGAGAAGAACATGCGCCACGGGTAGATGTTCACCCTTGCACATCAGGCGAGCATGGAGGCGCAGAACCGTCGAGGGGAAAATGACTCGCCTCTGCATGAGCTGATCACGCAGGGCGGATCGCTCGCGGTGAAATGCAAGGGTGAGGAAAGCCGATAAGAACCTGGCGGTGGCGTTGTTGCGAAAGCTGATTCAAGGTGAGATCCGGGTGCGCCGGCAGCGGAACGTTGGGGCAGGCCCGTTCGTTCGCGGAGATGCTGGAGCAGGCGGAGCGGCGATACCAGAACCGGGCCATTGACGCGGTGCAGGTGCTGGAGGAGCTGATCAAGCTGGCCCGGCAGATGCGTGAGGCGACCGCCAAGGTGAGCGGCTCGGCCTCTTCCGAAGAGGAGCTGGCTTCTACGATGCGCTCGCCGCAAAGCAGGGCCCTCAAGCGGTACTGAGAAGCGATCTCACTAAATAACCCCTTGGGGGGTCCGCAGGCCGCATAAATACACGCTCAAAACACCACTCCCGACCATTTTGAGATGGCTTCCAGTGACGACGCCCTCCGCACCATCGCTCAGGAAATTCTGCGCGTGGTTCGAGAAAACGTCACCGTGGACTGGACGATGCGGGAGACCGCCCGGGCGCACCTCCGGGTGCACGTCAAGCGCATCCTGCGAAAGTACGGATACCCATCCGACAAGCAAGAGGAAGCGGCGATGACCGTTCTTGAGCAGGTGGAGGTTCTCACCAAGACCTGAGTGCAAGCGGTCTGAAGGTTCCCGCTGTTTTGTCCGGTCTGCTGATTCCCGCTCGGCACTATTCCCATGATGTGCGGGTTGAGAAATCTTGGAACGCCGGGCTGCGGAAGTGGAAGCTGAAGGGCGTGGGTTCCCACGATCGGGTCACAGGCGAACTTCACAGCATCGGAGACGAAGATGTCACCGTCGGGTCGCCGGACATCGAATATGGCAAAACTTTCATAGCGGCCAAGATTTCTTTTCTCGGCAACGCCGGCACCGCGAGAAACTCCTGCGCGTCCTCAAAGCGCAGATTGGCCGAGTAGCGCCCGGCAATCGTTGAAGAGGCTACCGAGCCAGCGCCCTCAAAGCGCAGATTGCCCCCCGAAGCCTTCGAGCAAGATGCGTGGCACCGTTTCGTTCCCTTTCCGGCCAGGTGTGCATAGGTGGAGCGCTGTCAAAAGTGATTGATCTTGGTGGGAATGAGGTAGCTTACGGTTTTGTGCTATTAGTTGGAAGAGGCGAGGTAATCATGTCCCTCGCTGCTGACAATCGCATCATCTGGAGAGGTGCGCAGTGCATTGCGACCGTGATGCGAATGCGGCGCGAAATCTTCCAGGTCTTATCGGGTTTTACCGGGACGAGCGAGCGCCAGTTAGCGCAGGAAGCGACGCCTCGAGAGATGGCTGTCGTGGCGAAACGGCTTTGCGTGAGACATGAAAGCGCGGTGCTGCTGGAGGCCGCGGAGAGGGCAGCGGTCCATGAGGTTGGTCCATGAGTCATCAGCTGGTCAAGCGAGAGGGATCGCGGGATGTCGTCGAACATCTGTCCATCAGTTGCAGAACGGCTAGTTATTCTCCTCGACTTTGCTGTAGAATAGCGGCGTTATGTCAAAAGGCCGGCGAATGATTGTGGGAGCGGTTTTACTCCTCGGCTTGCTCGTCTGGACATCCCCAGGGCAACAGGGAACGGGTGTGATTTTTGATCGCGCCGCAGAGGATCTGGAGAAAGAGCCCGTGACGGCACTCGTCGGAGGGGCGGTACTCGACGGAATCACGCATGTTCCCATCGAGGATTCGGTTATCCTCATCTCCGGCAGCCGCATTAAAGCCATCGGGCGATCCGACCGGATCAAGATTCCTCCTGGCGCAACGGTCATTGACGTGCGGGGGAAGTTCGTTCTGCCGGGACTCATTGACGCCCACAATCACTTGGAGGGGCTCGGTCTGGACGAGGGCGACGGCGAGTTCACCGATACGCCGGAAAAGCTCCGGCAGGTCATTTTGACGAATGCCCAGCTTGATCTGCTCTCCGGGGTGACGACCCTTCGGGAGTGCGGCTCCAGCGAGGCGGTTCTCCGGCTGCGCGATCAGATCGAAGCGGTGGGGCCGAGACTTTTCGCCGCCGGACCACAATTTGTCAAACGTGATCCCACGCAGCCGCCATCGCCGCTTTTCATCGAGTACGACGGCGTCAAGGATGCCCGGAAGAAAGTGAAGGAGCAAATTGCCAAGGGCATTGACCTGGTGAAACTGAGAATCACGCGTCAGCGTCCGATGCCGACGCTGGAAGAAGTCAGCGCCCTGGTTGAGGAGGCTCATCGGGCGGGGCTGAAAGTGGCCGTTCACACGGATGTGCCTCATGAAGACGCCGTCCGGCTGGCCATTGCTGCTGGCGTGGATACGATTGAGCACAGTGCGCCGCTGCGCGTCTACGATGATCGGCTCCTCATCGAGATGGCCCGCCGGGGCATCATCAGTGTACCGACGCTCTATCAAATCCAGGCCCAGCGCATTGATCCTCTGGAGAAAAAAGACGAGGAGTTGATCGAGCCGCCATTGAGTCATCGGCTGGCCCCGGACCTTCTTCAAGCGCTCACCCGGCGAGCTGCGCTCTGGCGAAGGAACCTCTCGGACTGGCGGGCGCGAGGATATGACCCTCGCGCGCTGCTCCGGGAGCGATTTCTCGCTGTGGCGCGCGCGCGCTCGCTCGGCGTGAGAATTGCTCTCGGCCCGGACACGGGATCCGATCTGGTTCCGCATGGCCGATTCTACAAGGAGATCGCCCTCTATGTGACCGTCGGCGGCCTCTCTCCCATCGAAGCACTGCAGATGGCGACCCGCATCGCGGCTGAAACCATTGGCAAAGAGAAAGAGCTGGGAACGATTGAGCCGGGAAAACTGGCCGACCTGATCGTCATCGAGGGCGATCCGCTCATGGATATTGAGAACCTGCGCAACGTCGTCATGGTCATCAAAGGGGGGAAGATCATCGAGGTTCCTCGCATCGAGGGGAGAATCACCGAGCGACGCAAGCTGGGAAAGGACGCGCGGGATTCCCTGCCCCTTACAGCCGGCGGATGGTGAAGGGGAAGATCTGTGTTCTCCTCCGCCCGGTGCTTCCGGAGGTGAAGAAGGCGCAGGCCGTCGGCCCGCTGCTCTATCCGATAGCTTCATGACGGAGAGGAAACGACATCGCGTGACACTCATTCCCGGCGATGGGATTGGGCCGGAGTGCGCGGCGTCTGTCGTCAGAATCATCGAAGCCGCCGGGGTCCCTATTGAATGGGATGAACACGTTGCCGGAATGCAGGCCATCAATAAGTTCGGCGATCCGCTCCCGTTTGCTCTGCTCGAATCCATCAAAGAAAATCGCGTGGCGTTGAAGGGGCCGCTGACGACGCCCATTGCCGAAGGCTTTCAAAGCGTCAACGTCCGGCTGCGAAAGGAACTGGACCTGTTCGCCAACCTCCGTCCTATTCGCACGCTTCCTGGCGTGCCCTCTCGCTTCGGCGACGTGGACCTCGTCGTGGTGCGAGAAAACACCGAGGACCTGTATTCCGGGCTGGAGCACATCGTCGTGCCCGGCGTGGTCGAATCGCTCAAGATCATCACCGAGCGGGCCTCGTTGCGCATCGCTCGCTTTGCCTTCGAGTACGCCCGTCGGGAAGGTCGTCGCAAGGTCACTGCCGTTCACAAGGCCAATATCATGAAGCTCTCCGACGGTCTTTTCCTCGATTGTTTCCGCCGCGTCGCCCGCGACTATCCCGACATCGAGGAGGACGAGAAGATCGTTGACAATGCCTGCATGCAACTGGTCATGAATCCTCAGCAGTTCGATGTGCTTTTGCTGGAAAATCTCTACGGCGACATCGTCTCGGACCTGGCGGCGGGATTGGTGGGCGGCCTCGGCGTTGTTCCCGGAGCCAACATCGGAGAAACGGTGGCCGTTTTCGAGGCCGTTCATGGCAGCGCACCGGACATCGCCGGGAAAAATCTGGCCAATCCCACGGCCCTGCTGCTGTCGGCGCTCATGATGTTGCGTCATCTGGGAGAGACGGAGGCGGCCGATCGCATCTACGCGGCGCTCATTCGCACGCTCGCCGAGCGTCAGATTCGCACTCGCGACCTCGGCGGCAGGGCTACGACCACAGAATTTACTCAGGCGATAATCCGTGAGCTGAAGGATTAAGACGCACTTGTATTAGAAGCACCGGGATCGAGACGCTCAATGACTCATGCGGCACGGGTAACGGCTGTCTTTTTCCTCGTCCTGCTGGGGGGACATGCCGCGTTTGTCCCGCGCGCGCCAGCGGTCTGCGCGACCCGTCGTGAGCAGGCGTCGTCATCTCCAGCGGCTGTCGGGCGGCAGGTTCTGCTGCTCGATCCCTCGGTGCTGACGAGTATTCTCGAAGAAGCGTCGGGCGAGCGCGTCTTTCGGGAGACGGCTCAACTGGCCGCGCTGGCCCGGTATCCTGCGTCACGAGGATTTCACCGGGCGGCGGAACTTGTCGCTGAGAAGGCTCGTCAGATCGGTCTCAAAGATGTCCGCATTCTCAGCTTCCCGGCTCCGATTCCTCGCTGGGATGTCATCCGGGGCGACCTCTGGCTGGTGGCGCCGGAAAAGCGGAAGCTCGCCGACACAGCGCACATCGGCGTCTCGGTCGCTCAATTCAGTCGCAGCGTCAACGTCAAGGCTGACCTCGTTTTCGTCGGCACGGGAACGACCGAAGCGGATTACGATGGCAAAGACGTGCGCGGCAAGATCGTTCTGGCATCGGGTCCGCTGCCGGCGGTGGAGGAGCAGGCCGTTCGGCGCCGGGGAGCTTTGGGCATCGTGTCGTTTTACCAGAGCGAATTCTTCGGCGTGCGTCCCTCCCCGGATGCCGTGAGCTGGGGAGCATTGCCGCCCACGACGACGGCATTTGCCTTCATGATCTCGCCGGCGCTGGGGAAAAGGCTCTCCGAGCGCCTGGCGCAGGGCGAACGTTTGAGAGTGCGCGCCCGCATCCAGACCGAAAGAAGCGAGCCGGGATTTTACGAGATGGTGACGGGCGAGATTCCCGGCACGACGATCAAAAATCAGGACATCGTTTTCTCCGCTCAC
>DATLZR010000156.1 GCA_035573895.1 Blastocatellia bacterium
CGCACTCGCCGGAAGAGATCCACGCGCCCCGGGGAGGCATTACCCCTGGCGGAGGAGAGCCACAGATTTCACGGATTCCACTGGCCGCGGAAAGAGGCGAATCCATAGGGTCTGTGTTTGGTTTCCGAATCCGGAAAGGCGGGCTGCTGGACGGTGCATGCCCGACGCGAGAATGTGGCCGGGACTATTCCAGCGTGTGGCGTGTTCTCAGTGGCTGCTTCTCGCGTGAGGGACGATGATACAGCGACAAAGGACAATCGGGTGGGGAAAGCGTTGCGGACTCCTGCTCTGGCTTGTGATCGCCCTGGTCAGTGGAGAGAGTGTCGTAGCCTCGTCCCTTGAGCTACCTCTTGATGTCACTCGCCGATGGGAATTACCGGGTCCTTCAAAGGGTGAGCGACAACGCCGCAAACGATTTCGGGATTCACCTGCCTAATGAAAGGGAGAACCGAACCCCAAAACGACATTCACCCTAGCGGTACCGCGCGCGTCTGTGCTGAGACGAGGCAGGAAGCTCATGGCTCTCGATCTGATCTTTTGTCCTGGCTCTCCTGTTCTGAAGGCGAGCGGATGAGAACCCATACCGCTTATTGGCCCGGAGTACGAGGTGGGTCTGGAACCGGTGCGCGTCAACGTGGAACGGATGATTCATATCTTCTGGCTGGCGGCTCGGGAACTGGTGGAGATCTGGCACAAATTCTCCCACCGTCATCGTTCGGCGACATTCAGAAGATTGTCGCCCGGAGCGACGATGAGTTCTGCTTCCCCACAGACGTGTGGGTAGCCGTCACCTACGATTTCGCCCTAGCCTTTCACCGGCGCGTGATGGCACGAGATCATCTCCTGCAGGCACCGGTCCCGCTTTACCTGGCCCGGATGGCCTCGCTCGTCGTAGAAAGCACGGCCGATGACGTGGAGCAGATCATCGAGCGTCTCTGTCGCCGGCTTGAAGAGCAAAACCCTCGATCGTCGCGCGATGGCTCTAGGACAGGTAGCGCGGACTTTCCCGTCTGCAACTCGGATTCTTGTTGGCCAATTTTCTGGGCGGAGCAGCGACGGGCTGTAGCGGCTGGTAGATTTTCCACTGGTTTTGGCCTAGACTTTTTCTCGCCGAGAAGCAGCGACATCACGACCGGGCGATATGGACAATGGCACGAACCAACGACATCCTGGCCATCATTCTGGGAGGGGGACAGGGGACGCGCCTCTTTCCCCTCACAGCGTTGCGCTCCAAACCGGCCGTTCCGCTGGCGGGGAAATATCGGCTGATTGACATTGCCGTGAGCAACTGTATCAACTCCGGGATCGGGAAGATCTACGTCCTCACCCAGTTCAATTCTGCCTCGCTCAACCGTCACATCTCCCGAACGTATCGCTTCAGTCGCTTTTCCGATGATTTCGTAGACATTCTGGCAGCGGAGCAAACGCTTGAAAATCGCAACTGGTTTCAGGGGACGGCCGATGCCGTTCGTCAGGGCTGGCGCCATTTCGATCAGTGGCGTGCGGAGACCTACCTCATCCTGGCCGGGGATCATCTCTATCGCATGGACTACCGTGATTTCGTCGAACGTCATCGGCAGACGAATGCCGACGTGACGATCTCGGTCATCGCCGTTGAGGAGGAGAAGGCACCGGGACTCGGCCTGCTCAAAATTGACGACACGGGACGCGTCATCGAATTCCGCGAAAAGCCTCAAGGAGAAGCGCTCGCGGCCATGCGGACGGATACGAGCCGGTGCGGGCTCACACCCGACGAAGCACGACGTCGGCCTTATCTCGCTTCGATGGGCATCTACGTCTTCAAAAAGAGCGTGCTCAAGGCCCTGCTCGACAATAATCCTGAACAGGTGGATTTTGGCCGGGAGATCATCCCGACGGCCATCACCCAATGTCACGTCCAGACCTACCTCTTCGACGGCTACTGGGAAGACATCGGAACGATCAGTGCGTTCTATCGAGCCAACATGGACCTGACGATGGCGCTGCCGAAGTTCAATCTTTACGATCCCGATGCACCGATCTACACGCATCCTCGATTCCTTCCCCCGGCCAAGATTCGGGAGTGTCGGATTCACGACTGCCTGATCGCTGATGGCTCGATCCTCAGTGGAGCCGAACTCATTCATTGCGTCGTCGGCATTCGCACGCGAATTGAGCGGGGAGCACGGCTGGAGCGAACAATCATCATGGGAGCCGATTACTATCAAACGGTCGAAGAAATCGCTGAGGACCGTGCCCGAGGGATTCCCCCCGTCGGAATCGGAGAGAACACGACCATCTACAAAGCTATTATTGACAAAAATGCCCGCATCGGCGCGAACGTGAAAATCGTCAATCAGAACGGTTGGGAACACGCCGACGGTCCGAACTACTACATCCGCGAGGGAATCGTCGTCATCCCCAAGGATGCGATCGTCCCCGAAGGAACGGTGATTTAACGGCCGAGGGCGGAATTGCAATCACCCGAAGACGATGACGGATCCGGCGAGAGATATCCGAAGCCAGGTGCGCGACCGGCGTGCTCGGCTCGAACGCGCCTCCCGGCCGACGATCGAATTGCTCGTTCCGGCGCGCTCCCGACTGCGTCGGGGAGGACGATTGGGCGTCTTCCCCGCGTCATTCAATCCGGTGACGCGGGCGCACGTGGAGATCATCTCTCGCGCACGAGCCGATCATCAACTGGAAGAAATGTTGCTTTTGCCGAGCCTCACCAATGCCGACAAGACCGCCTACGAAGCGTCGCTCGAAGATCGCCTGGCCTTGCTTCTGGTGGCCTGCGGAGACGATCCCGCGATCTCTCTGGGTATCGCCAGCCACCCCTTTTTCGTGGATCTCCTCCCCCCGCTCAACGAGCTGTATGACCACCCTCAGATTTTCTTCATCATGGGATCGGACACCCTTGTTCGGGTACTGGACAAAGAGGGGCACTACTATCGGCGCTATCATCGGTCGTACAGGGATCGTCTGGAACCACTCGTCGAACTTTTTGCCGCCAGTCAGATTCTGGTTGCGACGCGCACGCCGTTTGCGAACGAGGATCTCGATCGCTGGCTCGATGGCCCGGAGGCGGCCTTCCGCCCTCGCATTCATCTGCTCGAGCTGCCGGAAGACGTGAGAGGAATCTCCGCCAGCGCCGTCCGCCAGCGCATCCGACAGGGAGAGCCGATCACGTCGCTGGTTCCCCCGGCGGTGGAACGATATCTCACCGAACACAACCTCTACGGCTCAGGGTCTCCCCGCGGCTGAGCGTTCCAGTCGGATGTGGCGGCGAACCCACCACACGACGCTGAGCACGATCAAAGCACCGATGACGAGATCGAATTTGTGGAAGTACTCGCGCAGGCTCTCCCAATTATCGCCGAGAACTTTTCCCGCATAGGCCAGACCGTAGCACCAGGGGTAGGACCCGAGGAACGTGTAAACGACGAATTTGGTGAGATTCATTCGGGCCACACCCGCGGGAAAAGCGATGAACGTGCGAATGATGGGAAGCAAACGGGCTGTGAAGACAATGGACTCGCCATATTTCTCGAACCAGCGGTCGGCCAGGTCCAGATCGTGTCGAGAAATCAAGACATATCGCCCGTAGCGCTCGATCAGGGGACGCCCGCCATACATCCCGACCCAGTAGGCCGCAAGGGATCCCAGCACGCAGCCGATGGCACCGGCCAATCCCAATCCCCATAGGGTGAACCGTCGCGGCACGAGCGATCCGGCAAACGGCATGATGATCTCCGAGGGGAGCGGAATACAGGCGCTCTCAATGGCCATGAGCAGGACGACGCCGCTATAGCCGAGCGCATTGATCGTCGTGATGATGAACAGAGAGACAAGCGTGAGAATTTCGGCAATCATTCTGACCAGCCGTGAGCCCCGATGAGTTTCACGAAGATGCAGCCGCCATGATATTCGATTTTATTTTCCGTCTCGCCCTTCCACAGGCGCACCAGGTCCTGCTGCGTCTCATCTCCGACGGGGATGACGAGGCGTCCGCCGACGATTAATTGATCAACGAGCGGCCGGGGGATTGCCGGACTGCCCGCCGCTACCAAAATGGCATCGAAAGGAGCCGCTTCAGGCCAGCCCAGCGTTCCATCCGAAGCACGCACCCGCGCGGTGGTTATGCCCAGGGCTTCAAGGCGAGCCTGGGCGCGCTGGGCCAGTTCCGGGATCCGCTCCACGGCATAAACCTCGGCTCCAAGCACGGCCAGAATCGCCGTTTGATAACCGGATCCGGCGCCAATCTCTAAGACCCGCTCGCCGGGCTGAACCCGCAGTAACTCGGTCATGAGCGCGACCATGTAGGGCTGGGAAATCGTCTGCCCGTAACCGATGGGAAGAGCGTGATCCTCATAGGCTCGATGCCACAACGCTTCCTCGACAAAAAGATGACGCGGCACCGTGGCCATCGCCGCGAGCACGCGTTCATCGCGGATTCCCTTTTGTCGAAGGCGCTCGACCATCCGCTGGCGAGCAAGCGCATAAGGATCGTCATTGGGCGCGAGTGGTGTGAACATCATGCGAGAGGAAGGTCCAGGAGTGAAGGTCGTTCAACACCCGGAAATTCGTCAGATTGTTCTGAAGCGGGGTCACCGAGATGTACCCTTCCCGAATGGCTTCATAATCGCTCATTTCCTCATGATTCCAGGTCGCATGCTCCTCACCGATCCAGTAATATTCGCGGCCGCGCGGATCAATTCCCTCATGAATGCGCGTGCGAACGATCTTCGTCCCTTGATGCGTGACGCGGACGCCGCGAATCACTCCGCGAGGAACATTGATGTTGAGGACGGTGCGCTCCGGTAATCCCTCTTCGAGCACCTTCTTGGCAGCCAGCCGAGCGAACTGAGCCGCCGGTTGAAAATCATAGGTGCCACGACCGACCTGAGAGATGGCGATGCCGGGCAGACCGTAGACGAGGGCTTCGAGCGCTCCGGCCACTGTTCCCGAATAAAGGACATCATCGCCGAGATTCCCCCCATGATTGATCCCCGAGACGATCAGATCCGGCGGTTCTCCCGCAATGATCTTGCACATGGCCAGCGTGATGCAATCCGTCGGCGTGCCGTCAACGGCATAGTGCGTGTCATCAATCCGATCAATGCGCAGGGGTCGTCCGAGCGTTAAGGCATGAGACGCCGCGCTCACCTCATGCGAGGGAGCGACGACGATCACCTGACCGAGATCGCGCAGCGCAACTTCCAGCGCCCGAATCCCCTCAGCATGAATCCCATCATCGTTGGTGATCAAAATCTTTGGCATACATCGCCCCTGTCACGGCGCCAAAAGCTAACACAGTTGCTCCCCCAAACGCAACCGCCCCACCGTGCGCGATTAAGCGAGATAGTGTAACGTGCGTTCACCTGTTGCCCACCGTCTTCAAGCCGATGCCGGATAGGAGCCGAGGACCTTCAAAAACTCGGTAAGCGATCGCACCTGTTCTAACGCTTGGGCGACCTCCGGCTGATCGAGATGACCTTCCAGATCCACGTAGAAGATATACTCCCACGGTCGTCCGGCGATTGGTCGGGATTCGAGCTTGACCAGGTTGATCTTGTGCTCGGCGAAAACCTGAAGCGTGCGAAAGAGCGCGCCCGGCTTGTTCGGCGTGCTGTAGATGAGCGAGGTCTTGTTGGCTCTCTCGTTCACCAGATGGTCTGCCGAAATAACCAGAAAGCGGGTGTAATTTCGGGGATCGGACTCGATGCCCTCTTTGAGGACGGCCATACCGAAGGCCTCGGCAGCCTGCGCGCTGGCAATAGCGGCGGCATCGCGCAGATTGTGTTCACGGATATACTTGACGGCTCCCGCCGTATCATAGACCTGGAAAATCTCCCACTGAGGATAAGCGGCGAGAAAGGCTCGACATTGAGCGATGGCTTGAGGATGGGCGTAGAGGCGGCGAATGTCCTCCAGGCGCGTCCCCTCATGCGCGATGAGGCTGTGAATGATGCGCAGCTTCAACTCGCCAACAATAGCCACATCGTATTCGAGCAACAGGTCGTAGTTCTCATGAATGCTGCCCGCGAGTGAGTTCTCGATGGGGATGACGCCAAACGGGCAGCGATGCTCGGCGACGGCCTCGAATACATCGCGAAAGGAAGGGTGAGCTTCGGCGATGGCCGTCTCGCCAAAATACTGATAGACAGCTTTCTCGCTGAAGGCTCCGGGCTCCCCCTGATAGGCCACGCGCAAGGGGCGGGCCCTGGTCCATCCCGTCGGCAAAACCGGTTTGTAGGCGAGGTCCAACTGCCGGCCCACGACCGGTGCAATTACTTCCAGATCGCGGAGCAGCTTCTCCATCTGTTCGACGTAGAGGCTCTGAGGTCCATCTGAGAGGGCTTTCTCCGGATCCGGATGAACCTCCACGATGATGCCATCGGCTCCGGCGGCGATCGCCGCCAGGGCCATGGGCGCGACATGCTGACGATTGCCCGTCCCGTGACTGGGATCAACGATGATGGGCAGGTGCGTCCGGGTCCGAAGCACCGGGATGAGGCTCAGATCGAGCGTGAACCGGGAATGATCTGAAAAGGTGCGAATGCCCCGCTCGCACAACACGACATAGGGATTGCCTCGCACGAGGATATACTCAGCAGCGGCCAGAAATTCCTCCAGCGTCGCCGCCATTCCTCGCTTCAGGAGCACGGGCTTGGGCTGCTCGCCTACGGCCTTGAGCAGCTCGAAGTTCTGCATGTTCCGGGCACCAATTTGCAGCATGTCGGCATAACGGGCTACCAGCGGCACGTGCTCGGGAGAGAGAACTTCGGTCACCACCGGCATCCCGGTCAGTTCGCGAGCTTCGGCTAAAATCTTCAATCCCTCTTCGCCGAGGCCCTGAAAGCTATAGGGAGAGGTGCGTGGCTTGAACGCTCCCCCGCGCAGCATGGTCAATCCCATTCGTTTTAACCGGGCGGCAATGTCCAGCATCATCTCTCGATTCTCGACGGCGCAGGGGCCGGCAATCACCACGAATTTTTCTCCACCGATGATTCGCTCCCCGACGGGAACGAGCGTCTTCTCCGGTTTGGCATCACGAGTGACCAGCTTCAAATCAAGTCCCATGACGAATCCCTCCTTCTGTTGCTCAGAATTTCCGGCGTCTCAACGCCGGGATGATGGCGGCTTCGTGTAAGAGTCACGCGCCGACATCACAGCCGTTGCCGTGTGTGGGAACGATTCAGGATGGGGAGTAAAAGCGTACGCTCACTCGTCCGCGTTCCGCGGACGAAAGCGAAACTCATCAAAGAAGAAAACGAGGCGATACAGGGGACGGGCTTTGGAGCCTTCATCCGGCAGGGTCGCCGCACAGGCCGGAATCGTCAGCGACCGATGCGCCGTGAGTGGGATCCGGTTCTGCCGGAAGCGTATCTTTCTTCTCTCGTGCATCGCCTGCATCAACCCTCACAAGTGCGGACCGAATCGTAGCCGAATTCCTTCCGACTGTCAACACGGTGTTCGCACGGGGGTGCAGCCAGCAGGCGATAACACCTCCGGTTTCGCAAAACTCGGAGTTCATCGCTTCCCTCCCTCGGGAAAACTTCGGAAGCCTCCTGCTGATCCTCAGACTTTTCGCCTCCCCTGGTCGTCCTTGCCTCCATCGGGAATCACGCGAGCGCAAGGTCACAAATACTAAGCTGTGAAGCATTGGCAGGGTCCGAGACCAATGATAGAATGCCGCCTGCTCGAGCGACACGGAGCGCGGGCTTTCCAGCCTGCGACGCGTAGCGCAGACAACTGCGCAGGTTTGAAAGCGGGCGCTACAGGTGAAAAAACGCAGACTCGAGGGCTTGAGCCGGGAGGAGACGAATGATTTTTCTATCACTGGCGAAATGGCTTCGACCTCCAGTGAGCCCGCGGACGCAGCGGTTATTGCGAATTGCCGAGTTTCTCATTCTGGCCGGCCTGCCTCTTGGTGGAACCTACGTGGTCGCTCTCGGACTGGAGAAGCTGGGCCAGCAGCTTTTCCCCACGCTCGATGTCAGCACAGCGGCTCAAACGTTTTACAATGTCGGCACCTTGGTTGTGCTCAAGCTGAGCATTGAACGAGTCACCCGGTACAAAATTGCTCCGATGTTCAATGCACGGCTGGCCTTCAGTCAGGAAGATGTTTCCGGGGAATTCCTCACGGTAGCCAAAGGGACTCCCGTGATTGAACTGCTGATGGGCGAATTCTATGACTACGCTCGCTACTGGCCACTGCGCCTGACGCCCAAGGAGCTAACGCTCATCCTTTATCGAGATACCTTCCAGGGATTGTTGGCGCTCATCGAGAAGATGAAATCGGGGTGGTCGCTCATTCCGGAAACGGCAATCATCATGATCTACACGCCGCTATTGAAGGACGAATATGCTCGGCGGCTTCAGGCGATCACGTCGTCGCGGGTGGTCAGGCAAGAGGAGCTGAGGAAGAAGCGGCTGGTACATTATCGTCTCAAGATGATGCTGGCGCTTGGGGTGAATCCCTTTTCCAGGACATTGCCCATCCCCAAGTTTTATCGTCGCGGCTATTTTTTGGCCAAGTCGTTGCTTCAAGAGGATCTGGAACGCGATCTCCGTCAGGAAGTCGTTCGCCTGTCGGCTCTCATCGCTCCGATTCTGGCCCGCAAGCGCTGGGGATGGGCTTATCCCCGCCTCAGATGGCCGAGCGATTGAAGGCAACCTCTGGCTGAACGTGCGCGGTAGTGGTCAGCACGAACCCGTACCCCTTACTCTTGAAGTCTGTCCCTGCCTTGACATCCTGATAGCGAGAACTATAGCCTTTGCAGACGTGAAAGCGTCGTTTCATCTCTTTCAAGTTTGCTTGCTCCTGAGCCTTGCCCAGAGCATCGCACTATGTCAGAGTCCTGAGCCGCTCTCCCGGCCGAAGGCAGTTGACAATCCGGTAAGTCCGAATAAGGCGGAAATCGCCGGATACATTCGCCTGGTGCAAGACAACCGGGGCGTCAGCTCGGTGTTGGTTCGTCTGGAGACAGACACGGGGACATTAGTCGCCCAAACCTGGACGAGCCACTCCGGGAGATTTGAGTTTCCCGGCATTGGCTGCGGCTATTATGTGATCGCCGTTGATGTGCCGGGCTACAAGCCGATTCGCATTCCGGTCGAGCATTCGTTTGAGTCCTTCGATCAGGTTCTCTACCTGGTGCCGGGCGTGAATGAGTACCTTTCAGAGGGTGCTTCTTCGCGGCCCCCGCACATTCCGCTCTCGGCCCGGCGAGAGTACGAAAAGGCCCAACAGGCCCTGGCCAAGAAGAACTTGGCAAGCGGTATCGAGCACCTTCGCCAGACGCTCCGGCTCGCACCTGATTTTGAGGAGGCTTCTTTTCAACTGAGCCTGGCGTACCTGCAACAAGGAGCCCTGGAACAATCGCGGGAGATTTTGGAGAAAGCTCTTCGGCTGAACCCGAGCAGTGCTCGCTTCTCCACCCTGCTGGGAATAGTCCTGGCCAGACAGCAGCGCACCGATCTGGCAGTGAAGGCGTTCAAGCAAGCCATTGCCCGAGATGATCGCGCCTGGCGCGCTCACTTCGAGTTAGGACGAATCCTGATGTTCGAGGGGAACTTCGATGAAGCCTACGATCATGCCCGCCAGGCACATCGGTTGAATCCTCGATCTGCGATGGTTCACTTGCTGCTCTATAATCTCTCGCTTTTGCGACGGGACTTTCAAGCCGCCCTGACCGAAGCCGAGGAGCTGCTGGATCAATTTCCCGACACCCCCTGGACTCCCCAAATCCGCGAGCGAAGGGAGAGGTTGCGGAAAGTATTAGGGCTTTCGTAACCGCACCGTCTCCGGCTCTCCTCCTTCCTTGAGTTGAACAAAGCGGTCAGCCTCCATGTTATCGAAGGTTTGCACGCGTCCGCTGGGCCAACGGATTTCCAGGCGTTCGATCCTGGCCTTACGCCCCAAGCCGAAATGGATTCGGGCATCGTTGTGGGAAATATAGCTCCCGCCGCTGCGCACCTCTGCCGTCAGCGTCATGCCGCCGAGCAGCGCGCGAACCCGGGTTCCGATGGCACTGCGATTGCTCCTGGTTCCCACGAGTCGCAGCGTCAGCCAGTGATTCCGGTTCCCGCCGTCATTGCGCAGCAAGCTCGGGCGGTCGTTCAAATTAGAAGAGATATCGCTCTGCGGCGACAGTTGCTATTATTCCAACTGCTTGCATCATGGCTTAGTGCAGAGCCACCGGTGACTGGATACCAGTCTTTGTAATCACTGGAGAGCGGCACTTTTGTCGTGATATTCCGGAGAAAGTGGAAAAGTCGAAGCTTTCGCGCGATTCACGTGTGTGGTGGGCTCTATCGAGCCAGAATCTGCTCCAGACAGGCCAGCTCATCGGGCAACGGCTCTTGCCACAGCCAGCCGACGTCTATCCAGAAACCGGGCAGAGCGTGACTCTCCACTCGACCTTGCGTGTGGGTCGTCACCCGATAGGGGGCCATCGGGTCATCAGGGAGGAGATGTTGGTGAAGAATTGCCTGTTCAGGGTCAACAGCCCAGTATTCCGGCACCTGATGTTGCCGATAGGCAAGGGCCTTCGTCACCAGATCATGATGGCGCGTCGCAGGAGAGATCACTTCCACCACCAGGAGCGGCGTTCCGGAGAAATGCTGCTTTTCCAGGCGATCCCGCTGCTCGGCAGGGACGACGAAAATGTCCGGCTCATAATTCAAGCCAGGACGCAGCCGCACCACTGCAGGGCCACAAAGGACATCGCCAAGACCTCGACTCCGAACAACAACCCGAAGCAAGACAGTCAAAAACTGAGTGATCGCCTGATGTCTGATATTCACCGGTGAGTGCATGATCAACTCTCCATCCTCAAATTCAACGAACCACATTTCGGGCGCTTCCTCGAAGTACCGCTCTTCAGTCCAGCCAGGGATGCGCAGCAGGAAGGCTTGCAATGTCTCCTCACTCTCCGGTCCAATGACTTTCACAGCCAAGCTCATCGTCCATCTCTCCTGAGAGTATTTCACACGCTTTTAAGCATACCACCGGACACTGTTGGGGGGCTACGGTTCATCGCTCCGGCGCGAGGTTGTATTTTTTGATCTTGCGGTAGAGCGTATCACGAGAGATGCCCAGATCGCGTGCAGTCGCCGACACGTTCCAGTCGTGAGCGTGAAGCGCCAGTTGCAGCAGGTGGCGTTCGGCCTCTTCGACGGCCCGGGAGATGGAGGATGAAGGGCCGACAGAGAGAGGCTGGTCAGCAGCAAACGAACCCTCAAAGGAGGCCCGACCAGTGGCCACTCCTTCAGCATCCAAGATTTGAGCCTTACCGTCGGCATTCGCAGAGGGTCGAAGCGGCGGCAAGTGGATGGGTAACAGTTCCGAGCCCGGCGGACATAAAATAGTCGCCCGCTCGATCACGTTTTTCAGTTCGCGCACGTTGCCCGGCCAGTCGTATTTGAGGAGGAGTTCCTCGACCTCCCGTGAAAGGCCCCGCACCGGACTCTGATGCATTTGACACTCCCCGAGAAAGTGCAAGGCAAGGGGGATAATGTCTTCGCGCCGCTGCCGCAAGGGCGGCAAGTGGAGCATGAACGTACTCAACTGATAGAAGAGGTCCTTGCGAAATCGTCCCGTCGCGACATCCTGCTCCAAATCCCGATTGGTGGCCGCAATGAGGCGCACGTCTACTTCGATCTCGGTCACTCCGCCCAGGCGCCGGAATCGCTTTTGTTCGAGGGCATTCAGGAGCTTGGCCTGCACGCCCTGATCCATCTCGCCAATCTCATCCAGAAAAAGCGTTCCGCCACCAGCGGCTTCAAACAGGCCGATTTTGCGCTCGACGGCGCCGGTGAACGCGCCGCGCTCGTGCCCGAAGAGTTCCGATTCGGTCAGCTCGCGCGACAGACCGGCGCAGTTCAGCTCGACGAAGGGCCCCTTCCTTCGCGGCGACGCTTCGTGAATGAAGCGGGCCAGCAGACCCTTCCCCGTGCCGGTTTCTCCACAGAGCAAGACGGTAGTCTCGCGCGCTGCCACAGCCTCGGCCAGTCGCAACACGTCGCGCATGGCGCTGCCTTCGCCGCAGATGAAGGGCTGCGAGGGCGCGGAGAGTCGTTCGAGCTGAAGGGCTTTGCGGCGAAGCGCGTAAGCTTCCAACCCTTTGGCCACCAGAGCCAGAAATCGGGGTGGGTCAATCGGCTTCTCGATGAAATTATCTGCGCCCCGTTGCATGGTCTCCACCGCCGCTGCAATCGTTCCGACGCCGGTCAGCACAATCACCGACATCTCCGGGCGGAGTACTTTGAGCTGCGGTAACAGATCAAGGCCGCTTGCAGTTCCCAGCCGAATGTCCAGAAGCGCCAGCTCGATTGATTCACGGCGCAGCAGTTCGAGGGCGGCTTCGGCGGTCTCGGCCGAGCGCACCTCGTACCCGGCCTGACCGAGTAACCCCGTCAACGCCTCCACCAACGACGCATCGTCATCAATGATCAATATCCTCTGCCCCATGAGCATTTACCACGGATGGACACGGATGCACACGGATGGCACGGATGCGCCACAGATACACACGGATTGCTCGGAAGCCATGTCTCGTTTGCGTCCATCTCCTGGACCCCGCCATCTGTATGCACCCGAGGTCAAAATACCAATCGCTTCCATTCAAGTCGAGGCCTGCCAAAATCAACGAGCAGGCCGACCTTCATCCCGGTGGCTTTTAAGTAATTGAGCAACTGAGCCTCATGCTCGCCAGTCAGGGCTTTCGCTGCCTTTAACTCGACAATGACGCGTCCTTCAACAAGGATGTCAGCATAGAATTCACCAACGACGCGGTTCCGAAACTGTACTCGCAAAGGCACCTGTGCTTGCGCCGTCAATCCCTTCTCTGCGAGAGCGATCAACAAAGCTTTCTCATAGAGGCTTTCCAAGAATCCCGGTCCAAGCTCGTTAGAAACCTCAATACAGGCGGCAATGATCTTTTCCGTCAATTCTTTTTCCAAAAGCTCCATGGCTCTCCCCCAGCAATTGTCGTCCCTTCCTCGCTCCATCCGTGTTTATCCGTGTGCATCTGTGGTTAACGGCAGGCAGATTGTGAAGGTGGTGCCACAATCGGGCTGGGACTCCACCGTGATCGTGCCGCCATGCTCGGTGACGAGTCGCCGAGCAATAGCCAATCCCAATCCCGATCCCTTACCGGTGGTGAAGAACGGCTCGAAGATTCGCGGCAGGATGTCGGGCGCGATCCCGGCTCCATCGTTGTGGACCCGGAGGCAGAGCCGTCCATCCGACACGGGATTCACCGAGAGGGTGACTGTCGTGACTCCCTGCGCATGTTGGGCGGCATTGGCGATCAGGTTGACGATGACCTGAACCAGGCGTGCGCGATCAACGCGAATCACCGGGAGGTTCGCGGGCACGGCTAGCACAATTTCGGGGAACGTTGGACTGTGCTCAGCTCGATAGCTCTCGACGGCTTCTTTGAGCAGGCTCAGCGGATCGGTCGGCGTCAGGAGCAACTCTCTCGGTCTCGCGAATTCGAGAAGATCATTCATCAACCGGGAAAGTCGGTTGGCTTCTCGCACGATGAGACTTACCTGAGTTTGTACCTCCTGGCGCCCGCAGACTGTTCCACAGTGCCGCTGGATCACATAAGCGGCTGCCTGAAGGGCAAACAGCGGATTACGCACTTCGTGGGCGACGCCGGCCACCATCTCCCCATAGGCGGCCATGCGCTCACTTTCGGCCAGGGCTTTGATGCCCTCCTGTACCCGCGCTTCCAGCGTGCGATTCAATTCCGCTAATTCTCGCGTGCGCTCGGCCACGAGCTTTTCCAACTCTCGCTCGCGCGCTTTCAATTGCCTCACCCGGAAGATGTAGATGCTCGGTCCGAGCGACGCCAGCAGCAGCACGGCCAGAGCCAGGAACCATCGCGTTTGGTAGAAATGCGGTTCCAGGTAGAACTCCACAGCGGCTCCCATCTCATTCCACACTCCATCGTTGTTGCACGCAATGACGCGGAACCGATAACGCCCCGGTGGAAGATTCGTGTAATGGGCCGTGCGGTGCGTCCCGGCATCCGTCCAGTGTTCGTCGAAGCCTTCGAGCCTGTACTTGAACCGAACCTTCTGCGGATCGAGAAGACTGAGCGCCGTATAATCAATCTCCAGTTCCCCCCTGCCGGGAGGAGCCTGTGCCGTCTTCCTCAGATCAATGACGTTCCCATCCACCTTGATCTGCTCGATAACCACCGGAGGGGGCAGCGGGTTCGCTCTAAGGCGGGTCGGATCAATGGCGACGACTCCTTTCGTCGTCGGGAACCACAGTCGTCCGTCGCGGGTTTTACAACCTGCCGATTGATTGCCGCCATTGCATTCGGAACTCTTCATGCCGTCGGCTGCCCCGTAGACCGATGGTGTGAGGGAGGCGACTTTTCCTTGAGCCAAATCGCTCAGCTCCTTTCGGCTGACGCGAAAGATGCCCCGGTTGGAACTCATCCAGAGGTTCCCTTGGCCATCCTCCAGAATCTGGTAGATCACATTGTCAGGCAGACCGTGATCGGTCGTGTAGACGGTGAACTTTCCATCCCGGAAGCGGTTGAGTCCGCCACCATAAGTGCCGATCCACAAAGTTCCATCTTCGTCTTCGTGAAAAGAAGTCACCAGCTCACCCGGCGAAAAGCCCTGTTGAGGGCCGTAGAAAGTCGCATTCTCTCCCCTCAACCGAAAGAGCGCTCGTCGCGCACCGACCCACAGATTCCCCTGACGATCCTCATAAATCACCCGGACGAAGCCTTGTGGACTGGCTCCAGAGCTGACGCGACGCAATCGGTTCCCTTCGAGGGTAAAACTGATGAGCTTTCCTCCCTTCACCTGGTAAAGTCCCTGGCCATAAGTGCCAACCCACAGGTATCCGTTTCGATCTTCGTAGATGGCGTAAACGCGATCGCTCATGAGTCCCTGTTTCTGGCCGTATCTGATAAATCGGCCCTGGCTCCATCGAACCAGGCCGCCGCCGTCGGTCCCGATCCAGAGGTTTCCTTTCCGATCCACGTGGAGAGCCCTCACGATGTTGTTCGGCAATCCCTGAGCTGTCGTGTACGTGATCAACATCCCCTCTTTCCATCGCGCCAGCCCGCCTCGCGTTCCGATCCAGAGACTGCCGTCGCGGTCTTCACCCACCGAATACACCCACTCATCTGGAAGACCCTCTCTGGTTGTGTAAGCCGTCACCCGCTCATCCTTGAGGCGATTTAATCCACCGTGCGTTCCGACCCAGAGGCTTCCTTCACGGTCTTCGTAGAGGGAAAGGACGCGATCATCGGACAACCCTTCTTTGACGGTGAGGCGACTCCAGGTTCCCCGGCTCAGCCGATACAACCCCTCTCCGTAGGTTCCGACCCAGAGGTTGCCTTCTCGATCGTGAATCATCGTGCGTCGCGTCCGGGGCGAAAAGCCGTCCTTCGATATGAGGACGAACGTCCCGTCCTTGAACCGAATCAGCCCTGATCCTGTGCCGATCCACAGGGCGCCTTCCTGATCTTCCGAGAAAGCTTGGACACTGGCGAAGGAGACGCCTTCTTTGGCTGTATAAGCGATGAACCGCCCGTTGTGGAAGCGGCTCAATCCGCCCGCCGAGCCGACCCAGAGGGTTCCTCGCCGATCCACGTAGGTGACGCGCACGTCATTGGACGCCAATCCCTGCTGCTGCGTGTAGACGGTGAATTTCCCATTGGCGAAGCGGTTTATCCCATTGGTTTCTGTGCCGATCCAGAGGTTCCCCTGATGATCCTGACAGAGGGAAACGATGCGATTGTCAGATAGTCCGTCGCGGGTGGTGTGGACCGTCCACTCCCCGTTTTTCAGTCGGATCAACCCGGTTGGCGTG
This sequence comes from Blastocatellia bacterium, assembly GCA_035573895.1. NCBI lineage: Bacteria > Pseudomonadati > Acidobacteriota > Blastocatellia > Blastocatellia bacterium. Next base: position 15,836 of record DATLZR010000156.1, read on the forward strand.
CCGATCCACAGAGCCCCCTCCCGGTCCTCCAATAGAGCCGTGATGCGGTTACTGCCGAAGGCAGGCGTATTCGCCTTGTTGAACACGGTGAACCGCAGGCCATCGAAGCGGGCCAGACCATTGTCCGTCCCCAACCAGAGGTAGCCATCGCGGGTTTGAACGATGACGCCAATAGTGTTGGAGGGCAATCCGTGTTCGATCTGCCACACATCATGGGCATACTGCGTGAGGGCTTTACGTGGATCAAGTGCCCACGCCGCAGGGATTCCAGCCCATGTCATGAGATAGAGACCGACAAGCCCAGCGATTCTCACCATCCCGTTGAATTTGCCATTCATAAGCAACACCACGGGAGGGCATTAATTTAGGCCGGACCGCATCGAGCGAAGGAATTGATTCCTGCCACGCACCCAATGAAGGTCGAATACCTTTTTGGTCCAGAAGGCGAGTTTCGCTTTCGCTCGATCTGGTATTACGACCACTTCGGCGCCCCCCTTCATGATTCATCCCTTCAGCTACTGCAATTATTGTGCCAAAGGGATGATCCTGAAGAAAAGGCAATCCTGTTAACCAACGGCTCTTAGGATATAGGGATGTAGAAGGCACCATCGGCTCGTTTACAAGGTATGGCTGCCAATGCGCTGTCTATGCGACAGAGCCTGAATGAATTCGAATATGGAAGCATTCGGAGAAAGCGGGATACATCATTCGCTCCGGGCAATTTCTCGTTGATCTGCAAGGAATTTCTCTCCCCTCACCCTGGGCTTTCAGGACCGTGTCATTGTCCGGAACGGCGTCGCACGACTGCGACATTTCAAGGCTTGAAACCCATGCGCTTCGTGCAGGGGATCCCTCTTTGGAGGCTTTTCTCGCGGGATCGGCACATGCAAGACCGCACAAGGGCACTCCAAACGCCTGATCGTGTTACTATCGTTGACGGTAAAGATCGGATGGAGAGAAGGAAGATGGCGGGTTAGAAGGAGAAAGCCAGGTTGTCAACGAGGGCAACAGAATGTCGCCGACGGGAGACAGAACGAAACCCTCTTTGCTCAAAGAGACTCTCTCCTCAAAAACCGACAGGTCAATATCGGCACATTCCCAGTTGGGGCATGCTTCTGCTAGCAGCACTGATAAGACTTCCCTCGACCCGGGCGGGCCAGGCTCTTTTTTTACGAGAGGCTGGTGCCCTCGCGCTCCCTCACAGGATATCGAGGGACAAAAGCCTCACTCTCCCGCTCCGGCGATGAAAGGCGCGTTGCTCACGAAAGTACCCAGAGCGGCATCTGGGCGGCCTTTCATCCATAGAGCGAAGATTCGGCGGTTCTTTTCCTACTTCTGCGGAGGTTGTTGCTGTTGCTGCTGTTGCTGCTGTTGCTTTTTCTTCCCCAGCTCCAGGGCTCGGTTGTAGGCCTCCTCTTTAAGTCGCATCAATTCCGCTTTGCGTTTGGGATCTTTTTCAGCCTTTGCCTGCTCAAAGTAGAGCAAATTCAGATAGGCCCATGCGTCCCCATACTCGGGATCAATCTCCACGGCCTTGTTCAGATATTCCAAGCCAGCCTGGGCCAGTTGCTTGATCTTTGGGATTTCGCTGTCGGGGATATTCCAGGACACCGGCTGAGGCGGACGATTGACCACATACTGTTGGGTAATTTGATAAGACTCCAACCAGTAGCCCTGACCGAGAGTGTAGTAGATTTCAGCGCGTTGCTTCGGGGTGATGCCGGGAACCTCCAGTCGCTTGAGCGTCCACTGGCGATACTGCTCGATATGCTCCTGTCGTTCCGCCTCGGTCTCGGCGGAATCCGCCAGATTCTTGTGAATGATGGCGATGTAGGCGATGACATCGGGATTGGTGGGGTCTTCCTTGTAGCTTTCCTCGTAAATCTTCAGCGCATCAAGGGCCAGTTGGGGATCGCTCGTCAGGGTGTACTTGGCGTAGAGCGCAGCCGCATAGTAGAGCTTGGACTGCTTCATCTGAGGATAGAGCTCCATGGACTCCTTAAAGAGCGCGATCGCTTCGTCATAGTTTCCTTTCTGATAGGCAATCGCGCCATTATTGAGCCGGTCTTTGGCCTTGACCATGCGGAAGAAGCTCGGCCCCTCGATGGCCCCCAAGGTGACGAGCAAGCCCACAAGCAAGAGAATCAGAATGAGCAATCCTCGTTTCACTCTTTAATTCCTCCCTATCGAGCTGTCTTTGCGCCCGCCGATGAGGCCGGCGCCACTGATGGTTTACTGCTCCGGCAAATCGTCAATTTGTAAGCCAATGGGGCTAGCCCCGGCGGCCTTGACGATGTCGATGATACGCACGACCTCGCCGTAGAGGGTATTGCGCGGAGCCTGAATGAACACCGACCGCTGATCTGCCGGACGTGCTGAGATAATTTCCTCCAGCCGCTCGGCCAACGTTTCCTCGGTCATCGGATCCACATTGAGCTTGATCCCGGTGATCCGCCCCATGCCATCGGCCGTCACCGAGACGACCAGGGCCAACGGGTTGACGACGTTGACGTTCTCCGGCGGTTTCTCCGGGATCTTTGACTCCAGTTTGCTCGGCTTGAGCGGCGTTATGGCCATGAAGATGATCAACAGCACGAGCAGGATGTCAATGAGCGGGACGATATTCATGTCCACCAACGGCTTGGCCCCTTTAGGTTTTTTCTCGCCTTCTTTTCCCGTCGGTATTGCCATCGGTTCTCACCTCTTCTTTATTTTGTTCCTGAGAAAGTGAGAGCAGCCGTCGCCCGAAACAATCGAGCGACGGGACATCCGAAGCTCGAATGTCACGCTCCGGTTACTCTGTTTTTCGCTTCCCCGGATCAACCACGAGTCCGACGCGATCAACCCCCGAACTGCGCACTGTTTCGATCACCTTCACCACCGTATCGTAGCGCACGCGATTGTCCGCCTTGACATAAACCACGCGTTGATCGAGCGGTTTGGTCTCCATGAGTCGGCGAATGCGGGTTTCCAGATCACTTTGCGAGACGAGATCGCGTCCGACGTAGATCGTCCCATCAATTGGGATGGCGACGACGACAGCCGTTTCCTTATTGATGTCCGGGTCCTCGTCTCCGTGAGGACCTTTGGGAAGCGTGACGGCGATGCCCGCCTGAAGGAATGGCGTCACCACCATCATGATGATGAGCAGGACGAGCATGATGTCGGCCATCGGAACGACATTGATGTCCGACACCACGCCCTTTCGTTCACCAACCTGCATTCCCATAGGGCACTAGCTCCCTTTCTTCAAAAATGGCATCAAAGCGACGTCCACCAGTTCCGATGAGGAGTTTTCCATCTCGACGACGTAGGAATCCAAGCGGTTGGTGAAGTAGTTGTACATCCAGACGGCCGGAATCGCCACGAACAGGCCGACGGCAGTGTTGATCAGAGCCTCGGAAATTCCTCCGGCGACAGCCGCGATGCCCGCCGTCTCCGCTTGTTTCAATCCCTGGAAGGCGTGGACGATGCCGATGACCGTTCCGAACAACCCCACGAAGGGGGCGGTTGATCCGATGGTCGCCAGATTCGCCAGCCCGCGTTTGAACTCAGCCGTCTTGACGGCCACGGCGCGTTGCAAAGCGCGTCGGGTCGCTTCGACAATTTCACCGGGAATTTCATTGGACAACTGATGTGACCGAAACTCCTGGAGTCCGGCATTGACGACCATGGCCAGGTGGCTCTTCTTATACTTACTTGACAGCGCGATGGCTTCATCAATCCGACGGTCGCGCAAAACCTGCGCCACCTTGGGAGCAAATTCCCGCGATTGCTTCTTGGCTGCCGAGTAGGTCAACAAGCGCTCGATCATCACGGCGATCGAGTACATGGACATGAGCGCCAGCACGATCATGACGATGATCCCGACCGTGCCCAACCGCTGGAGCATCGCCCACAGGGTCCACTCCGCAGCGCCAAATCCTTCGCCTTCCTGCTGAAGCAAGAGGCCAAAACCGGTTGCCAGAAAGATCCATCCATTGAACATACGATGCTTTTCCTCCCGTTTTTAAATGGTTTCTAGAGCTTAAAGTTGAAAATGAGAATTCCCGTCACCTTAATCGGCTGACCGCTCAGGAGCGTCGGCCGGAATTTCCACTGCTGGGCAGCTTCCAGCGCCGCCTGTCGCAACAAGGGATGTCCATCCACGACAGTAGCCGAGATGACGTTGCCCTCTTCGTCAATCACCACTTCGATCTGGACCGATCCTTGAACCCGAGCCGCCCGGGCAATCGGTGGATAGACGGGTTGGACGCGGCGAATGGCATTGCCCTGCAAAACTCCACCAGAGACGCGACGCGGGGGCTCTTTCTTCGGTTCCTCCTTGGGGGGTGGAGGCGGGGGCGCTTCAACCGGTCCGGCCACGCTCCCCAACACACCACCGATCACTCCACCAATGACTCCTCCCGGAACCCCGCCCGGAACACCTCCCGGAACGCCCGCCTGAGCCGCCGAGACAGCGACAACGTTAGGAAGCTCCTTGGGAATCTCCTTGGGGATCTCCTTCGGGACGACGAACTCGCTGGGGATGACGACGGCCTTCGCCGGGACAGCCGCGGGTGCCGCCGCCGGTGGAGGAGGCGGAGGTGGAGGAGGCGGAGGTGCAACCAACGCCGCCGAGATGAACTGTTCCCGCAGCTCGGGATTAACCAACAAAATGCTGGCGACAACCGACGTCACAAAGATGAGGGAGTACACAACCATGGTGCCGAGAAAAAACCACTTCGTTTGTGACGTCCCCTTTTGTGTTGTTGATTCGACTAAAGACCATTCAAACATGCGGCCTCCTCTTGCCGATGGGTCTTCCGGCCCACGTGATCTCTCAAAATCCCCTCCGTCATGTGAGACTGAAACGGCTCAACCAGGTCAGCAACTGGTGGCTAGTATAACGGCCCCCGGCTGAACGGTCAAGCCCCTTCATCTTATGAATGCCGATGGAAAAGATCACACCGACCACGTACTCAGCGAGAGACAGTGACTTTTCGTTCCTTCTCCTTCTGCGTTGCCGCCTTGGCCGCAGCGGCAGGACCAACCACGCGCCGACGGGCGGCTCGTCGCGCTCGCCAGGCCTGCCACCAGAGCATCACCGGACTGGCGATGGCCAGCGTCGAATACGATCCCACGATGATGCCGATGACCAATACCAGCGAGAACCCTCTGAGCACCTCGCCTCCGAAAAGATAGAGCGCCAACACAGCCAAAAACGTCAACCCTGATGTCAAGATCGTTCGAGAAAGAGTTTGATTGATACTATCGTTGACAATCTTGGTCAAGTCTTCCCGCCGCCGCAGGCGAAGATTCTCCCGCACCCGATCGAAAATCACGATTGTGTCATTGACCGAATACCCGATGAGCGTCAGAAGCGCCGCCACGACATTGAGCGAGATTTCCTCCTGAAGCAGCGAGAAGATCCCCAACGTGACGAGAACATCATGAAAGACGGCGACCACGGCGGCCACGCCGTAGATCCACTCGAAACGAAAGGCGATATAAATCAACACGCCGACGAGCGATGCGAGCGTGACGTAGATCGCTCGCTGACGCAACTGCTGCCCGACCTGCGGACCGACGATCTCCGCACTGATCATCGCCGCGTTTCCGGCGAAGAAATGCTCGGCCAGAGCATCCACCAGCTTCGGGGGGAGGTCGGCGACTGCCTTCAAATCGCTGAGGTCGCCAATCAACCCTCCTTTTTGCTGGTCCCGATAGGTCACAATTGCCGCCGCATATTTGCCGTACTCGGCATCGGCGGCCGTCCGTCCGGAACTCGCCACCAACCCCAGCGGGTCGAATTGCAGAAGCGCCTCCCGCAGCCGGTCACGACTGACTGTATTGAGATCAATCTTGCGGCTGGCAACCGCCGCGGGGTCATTGAAGCGGGCCAGAGCGGCGAGAATTGCCCGCTTCTCCACATCCAATTCGCTCTCGGCGGCTCCGCCTGCCGCTTCTCGTTGAGGCAGCCGGATGAGAACTTCGTTCCTGATCCCCGCCAGAGGATCACTGATGGGTTGAATGATGACCTTGCCGATATCAATCCCCTGCTGACCGAGGGCTTCGCGGATTTGATCCTCCGGCGGTGGCGTCCCTTTGAACTTAATGTTGACGAGCGTCCCGCCGGAAAAATCTATCCCCAAACTGAATCCCCGCCAAGCCGCCGATGCTCCCCCGATCGCCAACAGCACCACCGAGAAGAGGATGAAGTACCGCTTCAGACCGATCCAGTCAACATTTGGATTTTTGATCAGCTCGTACATGGACTAAATGCTCAAGGTCTCCATCCGCTCGGTTCGTCGCTCCAGCACCCACAGAAAGAGCGTCCGCGAGACGAAGACCGCCGTGAAGAGATTAGCTACCAGACCAGCCGTCAGCGTGACCGCAAACCCCCGAATGGGACCCGTCCCGAAGACAAAGAGGAAGAGGGCGGCAATGATCGTCGTCAGGTTGGAGTCGAAAATCGCCGTAAATGCCCGTTCAAATCCCAGGGCGACAGCCGAGGCAGGAACCTTTCCGGCCCGCAATTCCTCGCGGATGCGCTCGAAAATGAGAACATTGGCATCTACAGCCATGCCGATGGTGAGAGCCACACCGGCGATGCCCGGCAGTGTGAGCACAGCACCGAACACGCGCATCGCCGCCAGCAACAGAAGCAGGTTCAGAATCAAACAGATAACGGCATTAATGCCCGACAGACGATAGTAAAAGAGCATGAACAAGACAATGGCGGCCAATCCTCCAATGGAGGCGGCAAACCCCTGACGGATCGAATCCGCCCCGAGACTCGGTCCCACCGTCCGTTCTTCCAGGTAGGTCACGCGTGCCGGCAGTGCACCCGAGCGCAACGTCAGGGCCAGGTCCTCGGCTTCCTCCTTGGTGAAATCTCCCTCGATGCGTCCTTCGCCCCCGGTGATGGCCTCCTTGATCACAGGCGCACTTTTGATCTCGTCATTGAGAACGATGGCCAGGTTCTTTCCCACATTGGCGCTGGTGACGGTGCCGAACCGCTCGGCTCCCGACGGCCGCAGGGAAAAGAGAATCTCGTAGATGCTGCCGCCGGTCTGCGAGGGTACGGCTTGGGCGTTGCGCAGGTCATTGCCCGTAATGACGGACACCTTCTCGACGACATAGTACTGAATGGCTGGAGCACCGGGTTCCCGGCGACGTTCGCGCGAAGGAAGAATTTGCTTGTCGGGAGGAACAGTCCCGCCGAGCGCCTGTCGGGCCGCTTCCTCCGTGGGATAGGGACCACTATCTACGAGTTTCAACTCCAGCCGCGACTCCGCCCGAATGAGATTCTTCACCCGTTCGGGATCATCCACACCGGGCAATTGGAGCAGAATTTGATAACTTTGTGGGGGGCCGTGACGTTGAATTGTCGGCTCGGCGACGCCGAAGGCATTGATCCGGGTCTCAATGACGTGCATGGCCTGTTCCACAGCCCGTTCGCGGATCTCCGCCTTCTCCTCATCCCGCATCTCGAAAATAACTTTGGTGCCTTCGTTGCGAGCCGTCCACCCCGGACCGAAATCCGTCGTGAGTCGGGATTTCGTCTCCTCGATATTGGCGCTGTCCTCCAGGTCCACCTCGATGCGTCCCGGTGCCGGAGCCGTGACGTTCTTGAACTTGATCTTCACCTCCTGAAGCACTGCTCGCGCTTTCTCGGCATTTCCATCGGTGACGGCTCGCACAGCATCGTCGGTCTGAACCTGAAGAATCAGGTGGCTCCCTCCCTTGAGATCGAGACCGAGTTTGATGTTATTGGCGAGATTCTGCTTTAACTGCCGGAGGGTGAAATTCGACGCCACCGCCCGAAGGGACACCTGGCCCGATGCATCGCGCACGCGAAAGGGACCGAAGAGCAAATAGAGCGAGAGAACCACCACGCTTGCTGAGAGCAGGAGCCGATTCCGCAACCTGCGACTCATCATACCCTGTTCAGCAACTCCTCAAAATTCCTTTGACGACTCATCGCCTTGGCCAAAAATCATCCTACTTCCCAGCAGTTTTCTGACTCTCTTCGGCTCGAGGCTGCTGCAACCCGATGACGGCATTGCGGGCTAGCTCCAACCGTGATTGATCCGACCGGATAACCACGGTGTCATCACGGAGGCTGAGGATGGTTCCGTGAATTCCCCCGGTGGTGATGACCTTATCGCCCACTTTGAGATTAGCGATCAGCTCCTGCAATTGCTTGCGCCGCTTTCGCTCCGGCAGGATGATGAGAAGATAGAAGATCAGGAGGATGGCAAGCAGTGGAACCAATTGCAGGAAAGCAGCTCCCGCCTGCAAAAGAACTCCCGTAATCATCATCTCTCGTAACAATGGCTCCTGTTGCACTAAAAACCTTCCAATCCCCCTCCCGTCGGTCAACTTCCAGAGTGCGAACCGTAGCGTCTCAGGTAGTCTGTCGAAAACTCTGCGAAGTTGCCAAGTGCGATAGCTTGCCTAATTTTCTTCATCGTGTCAAGGTAGAAGAAGAGATTGTGATAGGTGCAGAGGATGGAGGCCAGGATCTCACGCGAGTTGTAGAGGTGGCGCACATAGGCGCGGCTGTAGCGACGACAGACAGCGCACTCGCAAGCGGGATCGAGCGGTGAGGGATCACGAGCGTAGGAGGCATTTTTGATCGAAATCGGACCGTTGGCCGTGAAGACCTGACCATTACGGGCATTGCGCGTGGGCAGAACGCAATCAAACATGTCCACGCCGCGCCGCACGCACTCGATCAGATCAACAGGCGTCCCGACCCCCATCAAATACCGCGGCTTCTCTCGCGGCATGAGGGGAGCGATGAACTCGACCGTATCGAGCATGGCGGCGGTCTCCTCCCCTACACTTAATCCCCCAATGGCATAACCGTCGAATTCGATCTCCAGCAGATCGTGGAGGCTGCGCTCCCGGAGATCAGGATAGAGGCTCCCTTGAATAATCCCGAAGAGCTGTTGCTCCGAGACGAGGCCCTCGTCCCGAAGACGGAGGAAATGATCTTTGCTGCGCCGCGCCCACTGCGTTGTCAACGAAACCGCGCGTTCGGCCCGCGTCCGCTCGGCCGGATTTTCAATGCACTCATCGAGCACCATAGCGATGTCGGATCCAAGCGCCGCCTGAATCTCGATCACCCTTTCCGGCGTCAAATGATGACGTGACCCATCCAGATGGGATTGAAAGGTGACGCCGTCATCGGTCACCTTCCGCAGCGCGTTGAGGCTGAGGATTTGAAACCCACCGCTATCGGTCAGGATCGCACGCGGCCAGGAGATGAAGCGATGAAGCCCTCCCAGCTCACGGATCGTTTGCTCGCCCGGTCGCAAGAAAAGATGATAGGTGTTGGCTAGAATGATCTCAGCACCGAGCGCTTCGAGCATCTCCTGCGTCAGCGCTTTGACAGTCGCGCGCGTGCCCACCGGCATGAAGACCGGTGTGTGAACCGGCCCGTGGGCCGTCATAAGGATGCCGACGCGCGCATGGCTGGCCGCATCTTCGGCGACGATTCTAAAATTCCCGCTCACGGTGAGACGCCTTTCCCGGGGAGAGACCGAGCCGACGACAGACCTGGCGACGGAGCCGCTCAACCTGACGGCGCAACTCCGCCTCCGGCACGGTGAGCACGCGCCGCTCGGCCATAACAATCTTCCCTCCAACGATCACCATCCCCACATCGGAAGGTTTGCAGGCGTAGACAAGCTGTGAGATAACGTTGTACAGGGGAATTTGATGAGGGGCCGTCATATTCACCAGGATGAGATCCGCCATCTTCCCCACCTCGAGGCTGCCGATCTCCGCCTCCAGGCCGAGAGCACGCGCTCCCAGCCGCGTCGCCATCCTCAATGCCTCGGATGCGGTCAGCGCCTGGGGATCACCCTGATGAACTTTTTGCAACAGTGCGGCCACCTTCATTTCGGTGAACAAATCAAGAGCATTGTTGCTGGCCGCTCCGTCGGTCCCCAATCCGACGGCCACACCGGCTCGCACCATTCGCGTGACGGGAGCCACACCGGAGCCTAGCTTCATGTTACTCTGCGGATTATGAGCCACACCCACACGCCGCCGCTGCAAAAGAGCAAGCTCATCATCCGTCACATGAACCACATGAGCAGCTACCAGGCGCTCACCAAGAACCCCCAGCCGATCGAGATACGCGATCGGTCGAGCGCCATGCCGCCTTTCGGTTTCAACGACCTCTTGCTCGGTCTCCGCCAGATGAAGAAGCAGCGGCACACCATACTTATCCGCCAATTGCCGTGTCGCTTGCAGCGTCTTGGGGGAGGACGTGTAGATGGCGTGAGGAGCCACTGCCGGAGTCACGCGCCGATGGCCTCGCCACGCCCGGATCAACCGTTCGGCCCGGCGCAGACCCTGCTCCGAAGTCGGGCTATCAGGGCTGGGGAGATCAAGAATCGTCTGGCCGACAACAGCCCGCATCCCCGCCCGATCAACAGCCCGCGCGACCTCCTCCTCAAAATAGTACATATCGGCGAACGTCGTGATGCCGCCCTGAAGCATTTCCAGACAGGCGAGCAACGTCCCCCAGTAGACAAAAGATCGCGTGACGACCTGTTTTTCCGCCGGAAAGATATAGTCCGCAAGCCAGCGTTGGAGATCGAGATCATCGGCCAATCCACGAAAGAGCGTCATCGGCGCGTGCGTATGCGCGTTGATGAGCCCCGGAAGCACGACTTTTCCCCGAGCCGAGATCACACGACGCGCCGTGATGTCTCGGGCAACCGTTCGGGCTTCACCGACAGCAAGAATGCGCTCCCCGCTAATGGCGACGGCCCCTTCATCGAAGATGCGATCCTCCGAATCCATCGTCACGACCATGCCGCCAGTGATGAGGAGATCGGCTGGGCGCGCCCCGGTTGTCGTCCTCGCACACCGCCTCATCGCCGGGGAGTATAGCGGAAGCGCCCTCGGACTGTCACCGGGTGTTGACATGCCCATCGGGCTTGACATAAGATTGTGATTCACAATGAGCGGGCGTGACGCAACGGTAGCGTATCAGCTTCCCAAGCTGAGTGTTGCGGGTTCGAATCCCGTCGCCCGCTCCATATTTTTTGATCGTCCCAATATCCCCCGGTGGGTTTGACATTCTACGCTTCGCAACGTAGCACCGATGCGATGGACACCATATTCGAGAAGTCGCCCATGATCGTCTCGCGAAAGATCGGAGAGGAATACCTGCTTGTCCCCCTCCGCCGCGAGGCAGCCGATCCGGAGAAAATCTACACGCTCAACGAGGTCGCAGCCTTCATCTGGGAGCAGATTGACGGAACCCGATCCGTCCAGCAGCTTGTGGCGGCTGTACTCGACCATTTTGACGTGACCGCGGATGAAGCCCGGAGGGATGTCATTGAGTATCTGGAACTGTTGTCGCGCATCGGAGCGATCGTGTCCCGCCAAAGGGACACCATTTAATCTCGAGGTTCACGATGGGAAATTCGAGCATCCCTCAACTGAGCTATCGGGCCTTCGGCGAGCGCCTTATGGCGATGGCGTCGGCCCGCCGCATCCCCCTGTTTGGAGAGATCGAACTGACCTATCGCTGCAATCAAAACTGTGCCCACTGCTACGTCAACCTTCCCCCAGGAGATCGAGAGGCAAAAGGCCGGGAGATGACCGCTGAGGAAATCTGTCGGATTATTGATGAGATCACCGACGCCGGATGTCTCTTTTTGTTGCTGACCGGGGGCGAGCCGATGCTTCGCCCCGACTTTCTCGACATCTATGCTTACGCGAAGAAAAAGGGGTTGCTCATCACAATCTTTTGCACTGGGACGCTCGTCACGCCCCAGATCGCCGATTACTTGGCCCAGTGGCCCCCTTACAACATTGAGATCACCATCTATGGAGCGACTGAACAAACGTATGAGCGCGTGACCGGACTCCCTGGGTCTTATCGGAAATGCTTTGCAGGAATTCGGCTGCTGCTGTCTCGGGGATTGCCGGTCAAACTGAAGACGGTGGTCATCTCCCTGAACAAACACGAATTTCAGCAAATGGAACAAATCGCTCGCGATCTCGGCGTGGAGTTCAAATGGGACGGACATATCAATGCCCGCATTGATGGTGGACGCAAACCACTCGATGTCCGGCTTGATCCTGAAGAGGTAGTGGCCCTTGATCTGGCAACCGAAAAGAGAATCACCGAGTGGCGCGAGTTTTGTGACCGCTTGCCGCGTTCCTATCGAACCGATCGGCTCTACTCGTGCAGTGCTGCCCTCACCGCCTTTCATATTGATCCCTATGGGCGGATGACCCCCTGTACCATGGCGCGACTTCACGGCTACGATCTCCGGCAGGGCAGCTTCCGTGATGCCTGGGAAGGATTGTTCGCCGATCTCCGGAAGCGAAGACGGCCCCCGACTGATCGCTGCGCCGATTGCGATTTGATGACCATCTGCTTTCAGTGCACGGGTTGGTCCCAGCTCGAACACGGAGTGGAATGGGCACCGGTTGACTTCCTGTGCGAGGTCACTCATGCTCGCGCCGAGGCTCTCGGGCTGCCGCATGCGCGGGGAATCTGCTGCGACGTCATCGAGAACATCAAAACACGGAAGCGACGCCGCCTGCACGGCTGTGCGGTCGGAGTCCATGCCGCACCGGCGCGGGCAACAGGAGAAATAAGCAATGAAGAAAAAACCCTATCGCAAACCGGAAATCCAGGAAGTCCGATTAGTCCTTCAGGAATCCGTCATGATGGTCTGTAAGGTCGCCGACCTTGGGGGACCTGGACAACCCGTTTCCGGGTGTAAGGGCCAAATAGGACAACAGTGCGCCCTTTTGGGGACATAAGGAGAGCACCTGGTCGCCAGCTTCCCCTATAACCGGAGCTATAACCGGAGCGAGATAATCACGGGGAGCACGGATGAGCGTACCTCGGAGACCTCACATGCAGACAGAGGCCGCTCGCTGGCTGTCACTTGTGGCAGCCAAGTTCAATGCTCCCGAAGAAGTTGCCTCCCACACGGAGACAGTCGCCGAAGGGTTTGAAGCTTGGGAACGAGAGGTCGTTCAACAGTTCATGACATGCCCCGGACGACTTCTCGATGTGGGCTGCGGCGCAGGTCGCGAGGCTTTCGCCTTCGCCGAACGGGGCTTTGAGGTCGTCGCCATTGATATTGCCGAGAAGATGATCGAGCAGGCTAAAGCCCTGGCTGCCGAGCGGCAAGTGAACATCGAATTTCACACGATGAGCGTGACCGAATGCGCTTTCCCGCCTCAGTCCTTTGACTACATTTTCTTCAGCCGGGCCGTCTATTCCTATATCCCCACGCGGGCGCTTCGTCTCGCCACGTTGGCCCGACTCCGCCAGATGCTCAAGCCGTCGGGACTGTTGATCCTCTCCGGCTACTTCGTCGCGCGACGTCGCCTTCTCTCCCGGAGAGCGCTTCGCCATTTCGGCCAATGCCTGGCAGCGACACTGTGGGGACGGTGGACAGCGACGGAACCGGGCGACACCCTCATTGGTCGCGTGTCCGAACGGAGCGACTTGAACAAGCCCTGCTTCGTTCACATATTCCCCAGTCTCACGGCCATCGCTGAGGAACTTCGTCAGGCGGGATTTTCCATCCTCCGAGGGGGCACGCACTTTTATTTCGTCGCTCAGCCCGCGCCCGAGGGGAACGGCGACGTTCGAGTGGTGACAAATGATGCCTTCGGCCACCTGATATCGGAACTGCTCGCCCAGGGACTTCGAGTGCGCTTCACCGTCAGCGGAACGAGCATGCGCCCCTTCCTTGAAGAAGGGGACATCGTCACCCTCGCCCCGGTCACGCCAGCGGACCTGAAGATTGGCGACATCGCGCTGGTGCGTCGGTCTCCGAATTCGCTCACGCTGCACCGTCTTGTCAGAAAAATGAGGGGATCACAGCCACTCCTCGTTTTCAAAGGAGATGCCGTCAACGAAAGTGATGAGCCGGTGGCCCCTCATCAGGTCATCGCCCGGGTGACTGAAATTCAGAAGACGCATAAGCGCATCTCTCTTCAGGAAGGGATGGCCATTGTCCGGAACTGGTTTCTCGCTCAGAAATCAATCCTTCGAGCCACTGGCCGACGGGCACTTCATCGGGTGATTTTGCGGTCGGTTCCGGCGGACACAGGGACTAACTCTCCCGCAAAAGAGCCATGACACAAGCGCCCCTTACTCCTTTGGGAGGGAATAGGGAGGCACCGGGAGTGTCCTTTGATCAGGTGTGGCTGGAGATTGCGGAGACAAGAATTCGGATTCGCCCATCGGATCATCGGATGAAGATCGGCGTCACCCCGGAATATTTCCCCTTTCTTCGAGAGACACCCTGCGACGCGGCCGATATTGACCTTACGGTCCATTGCCAGGAGATCCCGCAGATTCCCCTCACGCTATCGCTATTTGACTCCGGTGGAGTATGGACGCTGGGACTGTCGGGAGATCGGTTTATCTTTCACTTCAGGACCCTGGCAGCCGATCCGCCGCTTTACAAGCTGGCCGTCATGTCGCGCGATTTCTCAAAAGGCGACGTGTTCATAAGACCTGACACAGGCCTGGTGATCGGTAATGTCCTCTATCCCCTCGAATTCCCTCTGGACGAGCTGTTGGTCAATCATTGGCTGGCCAACGGTCGGGGAATCGAGCTTCATGCCTTTGGAGTCTGCTTTGATGGTAGAGGTCTGGTCTGTTGCGGTCAGTCAGGAGCAGGAAAATCTACAATGGCCCGGCTCTGGCAGGAGGTCGGCTGTGGGCAGATCCTCAGCGATGACCGGGTGATTTTGCGCCTCCAGGATCCCCCGAAAGCCTTTGGGACTCCCTGGCATGGCGACGCAGGAGTTGCCTCCAGCACAGGCTGCCCTTTGATGGCTCTCTTCTTTCTCGAACACACGCCTGAAAACCGCCGGCAACGGCTCACACCCGCTCAAGCCTCTTCCCTTCTACTGGCCCGTTCCTTCCCTCCCTTCTGGGACAAAGAGAGGATGGAAGCGACCCTCGACGTGATCACCCGTATCGTCGAGCGCGTTCCCTGTTACCGCCTGGGCTTTGTCCCCGATCAAAGCATTGTTCACTTCCTGAAATCCCTCGCTTACGAAATTAATAGGCATAACCGCCCGTAACGCCCCGAGCTGTGAACGACGAGGGGGAAGATCACGGCAAAAGCAACCCGCCCTCCGCTCCCACTCGTAGCGAATCATTATGGAGGCTAATACCCCTTCCGTAACGGGAAATTCCCAGTCCAGGCACGGTCACAAACTGTAATAGTCTGCGCCATCTTTGATCTTTCAGAACAGAAGCGGGGGATCCATAAGGGTACTGCTCTGCACTGGGAGATTCCTGCCAGACTCCCGGCTTCTATCCATTGAAGTACTCCTCTAATGACCAGGCTTTTTGTCGCATATCTTCTTGCATCAAGCGAAGATGAAGAGATTTCCCCAAGAGCCGAAACGTTCCGTCCTGGCCCGATGTGAGCGGGTCAGAATCCCCCCGCGCCAGGTCCAGACCGGTCACCGATTCAAGAGTCCCTCTCATGCAAGGGCAGTACCCATCTCCCGGGTCGGGACGGGGGAAAAAATTTCTGGTCACGATCTTGACAAAAAGAGACGCAGATTATATAATCCGACCTGAATCAAATTTCAGAACAGACGGAGGAGGTGCCTATGGCATTGAATATTCGTCCTTTGCACGATCGGGTCGTTGTCAAGCGATTAGAGGAGCAGGAGCAGGTTCGGGGTGGCATCATCATCCCCGATACAGCAAAAGAGAAACCCCAACAGGGCGAGGTCGTTGCCGTCGGTAACGGCAAGATCCTGGAGAATGGAACCAAAGTCCCCCTGGATGTGAAAGTGGGTGATCGGGTTCTGTTTGGTAAGTATTCGGGAACGGAAGTCAGGATTGACGATGAGGAGTATCTCATCATGCGGGAAGACGAGATTCTTGCCGTTATAGAAGCAGCGGCCAAGTCCAAATCAGCGAGCAAGTGAGTTTTCCCCTATCTTTAGATAAGGAGGTGAAACGATGGCGGCAAAACTGATTGTTCATGGAGAAGAGTCCCGTCAGGCTATTCTTCGCGGTGTGAATAAGCTGGCCGATGCCGTGAAAGTGACGCTCGGCCCCAAGGGGCGGAACGTCGTCATTGAGAAGAAATTTGGTTCTCCCACGATCACCAAGGATGGTGTCACGGTGGCCAAGGAAATCGAGCTGGAGGACAAGCTCGAGAACATGGGAGCGCAGATGGTGCGGGAAGTGGCCTCGAAGACATCTGATGTGGCGGGTGACGGAACGACAACGGCGACGTTGCTGGCACAAGCAATCTTCCGGGAGGGCGTCAAGTGCGTGGCTGCCGGTGCCAATCCGATGGCTCTCAAGCGGGGCATTGACAAAGCCGTCGAGCGGGTGGTCGAGGAGATCAAAAAGATGGCCAAGCCCGTCAAGGGCGATATGATCGCTCACGTGGGAACGATCTCGGCCAATGGCGATACGACCATTGGCAACCTCATTGCGGAAGCAATGAAGAAGGTGGGTAAGGATGGCGTCATCACGGTCGAAGAAGCCAAGACGATGCAGACCGAACTGGAGGTCGTTGAGGGAATGCAGTTTGACCGGGGCTATCTCTCGCCCTATTTCGTCACCGATCCCGAACGGATGGAGTGCGTGCTGGAGGATGCTTACATCCTGATCCATGAGAAGAAGATCAGCTCGATGAAGGACCTGCTTCCGCTGCTGGAGCAGATCGCTCGAAGCGGAAAGCCGCTGCTGGTCATCGCCGAGGATGTCGAGGGAGAGGCCCTGGCGACCTTGGTGGTCAACAAGCTCCGGGGAACGCTCCAGGTCTGCGCCGTGAAGGCTCCGGGATTTGGCGATCGGCGCAAGGCCATGCTTCAGGACATCGCCATCCTGACCGGTGGAAAAGCGATCACCGAAGACCTGGGCATCAAGCTGGAGAACGTCCGCATTGAGGACCTGGGCCGGGCCAAGAAGGTGGTCGTGGACAAGGACAACACGACCATCGTCGAAGGCGCGGGCAAACCGGCAGATATTGAAGGTCGGGTTCGACAGATTCGCGCCCAGATTGAAGAGACGACCTCCGACTACGACCGGGAGAAGCTGCAAGAACGTCTGGCCAAGCTCGTTGGCGGTGTGGCGGTGATCAAAGTGGGTGCGGCCACGGAAACCGAACTGAAGGAGAAGAAGGCTCGTGTCGAAGATGCCATGCACGCCACGAAGGCGGCCGTCGAGGAAGGGATCGTTCCCGGCGGAGGCGTCGCGTTCATTCGGGCGCTGCGAGCGCTGGAGAAATTTGAACTCGAAGACCCTGACGAAAACACCGGCGTGAACATCGTGCGTCGGGCGCTCGAAGAACCTCTCCGCTGGATCGCGCAGAATGCCGGCTGGGAAGGGTCCATCGTCGTCGAGCGCGTCAAGAATGCCAAGGAGGAAAACTTCGGCTTCAATGCGCAGACGGAGGAGTTTGAGGACCTCGTCAAAGCCGGCGTCATTGATCCGGCCATGGTCACCCGCATTGCCCTCCAGAATGCGGCTTCGATCGCCGGCCTGCTGCTGACGACTGAAGCGCTTGTCTCCGAGATCCCGGAGAAGAAGAAAGAGAAGGCAGCGGTTCCCGGCGGTGACATGGAATTCTAAAGTTCCTCTCTACAACCCACCCTCCTAGGGGCTCGTCATCGAGCCCCTCCCCCTCTTTTTTGCGGTCGGCAGAAACTCTGGTCCCTCTTTCCCCTGAAAGCGGACTCCCCCGCATTGCAAGGAGAACCGTTCCCCACACCTAACAAATGAGGGGCCAACGACGAGGGTGGATTTTTTCTCCTCAGGCTTGACATTAGCAGGGCGATTGAGTAGAAATGCGGCTGACATAGGGCTGCCTCTAAGGCGGCGGAGGGTTGAGCAAAAAGTGCGCTTGTGAGAAGGGCCAGCTCGTTGCCCTCTCCGAAGTGAGAACGCGAATGAGGATCTCACGGGGAATTTTCAGGTATTCCGTCCCGACTGCTTGCGCAGAGGGGAGCGTGGCTGTTCTCCCGCTCGCCCTGTGCCATCACCCAGAGCCTGCGGGAGAGGTGTTCACGCACGGCCCCGGAGGGGCGCCGATCAGGCGTTCTGTGAGATCGAACGGTTCACAGCTCCGAGTGGCTCAGCTTCATCGGTGGGAGGGAGGCCAGAGTGACGCCAGCGGTGCGCTTTTTGCTCGTGATCGGAGTGACAGCGGCTGTGGTGGTTCCGTGCGGAATGACGTGGGGGTCTGCCGTCAGGGGGAACGAACGTCCTCCGTCGTCCGCGCCGACAAAGCTGTCCCTCATCGTTGAAGGACGGGGGCGGCATTCGCCCTCGATGACTTTTGATGATCCTCTCGATCTGTCCGGTGAGATCATCGAAGGCCTGGAGGGTCTTCATCCTGCTCCCACTCAAGGGATCGTTGCTCCCCTGACGCCGGCCACGGCGGATTTGGACGATGACGGTCAGCTCGATCTCCTTATCAAGTACGCGACGTCGGCAGGCGAAGCACTCACGCTGAGGAGGGCCAGTACCCCCACTGTTACTTCCCGCGGGCATAAGACGGAACCATTGCCGGCCCGATCGGATCGGCACGGGAATACACGGCTTCGCTTAGCCGGACCAAAGCGCTTTGCCTCGACCGCTCGGCCCGCTCTGAACGCCCAGCCAAATATCCTGACGGTCACCACCACGAGTGACAGCGGCGAAGGCTCACTCCGTGACGCCCTCATCCGGGCAAACATGAGTACGGGACCGGATACAATTGTCTTCGCCATCCCGACTTCTGATCCTGGATTCGCCGAGGGAGTCTTCACTATTCGTCTTTTAAGCCCGCTTCCACCTCTGACCGGCGGAGGGATCACCATTGATGGAGCATCGCAGATAACGGTCACGGGGCCGACCAACGGGACCCATCCCGTGATCAAGGTGACGGCAGCAGATGACGGTGTCGCTTCTGGTTTCGTTCTGCAAAGCGACAACAACACTATTCGTTCGCTCATCATCTCCGGTTTCGATGTCGAAGAGGGAGCCGGGATCGTTATCACTGGTGATGTCTCGGGCAATGTCGTCGAAGGATGTCTCATCGGCACAACGGCGGATGGGCGGGCTGCAGAGGGCAACACGATTGGCGTGAAGGTGGAATCCGGCGCCCGCAATACGACCATTGGTGGGACGACGGCCGAAGCCCGCAATGTCATCTCCGGCAATGGCGTCGGCATCGCGCTCATCGGAGAGGCGACGACCGGGACGCGCATCGTCGGCAACAGAATCGGACAGGCTGTCACTGGAGATCCCCTGGGAAACCGCCGAGCGGGAATCCTCATCACCGATTCGAGCAACAACGTCATCGGCGGAACATCCCCTGGTGAAGGGAACGTTATCGCCCATCAAGAAGGCCCCGGCGTCGAAATCACCGGCACTGCCATCAACAATTCCATCCTGGGAAACTCCATTTTCGATAATGGTGGGCTCGGCATTGATCTTGGCGGTGATGGTCCGACCCCCAACGACGAAGGGGATGCGGACACGGGACCCAACAACCGGCAAAACTTTCCCGTGATCACCGACGTAGCCGTTCGCGGCACCCGGGTGACGATTGCGGGGACACTCGATACTGTCGCGGGAGACGTTCGCGTGGAGTTTTTCTCCGACAGAGCGTGCGATCCATCGGGCTTTGCCGAGGGTCTCCAATTCCTCGGAGCGATCATGGTGACGGCGACGGGCGATCCCGCTCAGCCCGCTCGCTTCAGTGTAGAGTTGCCCGCGCCCGTGGCGAGATTTTTCGTCACGGCGACGGCCACCGATTCCGCTGGTAACACATCAGAATTCTCTTCCTGCCAGCCATCTAACACGGCTCCGATTGCTGATGCGGGGCCGGATCAAAGGGTAGACGAAGGAACGGTGGTCACGCTCGACGGCACGGGCAGTCGTGATCCCGATGGCGATCCCATCACTTTTGAGTGGCGGCAGGTAGCAGGACCACCGGTCACGCTCTCCGATCCGACCTCGCCGCGTCCCACCTTCACCGCGCCGATCGTGAGTCCGACGGTCTCTCCTCCGGTAGTCCTGACGTTTGAGCTGGTGGTGAGCGACGGACGATTGCTCAGTGATCCCGATCAGGTTCAGATCACCGTGAATCGCCGCCCGGTAGCCAATGCTGGCCCCGATCAAACCGTGGATGAAGGAGCGGTGGTCACACTCGACGGCACGGGCAGTCGTGATCCCGACGGCGATCCCATCACTTTTGAGTGGCGGCAAACGGCTGGTCCTCCGGTCACGCTCTCCGATCCCACGTCGCCACGACCACGATTCACAGCGCCCTCGCTGTTGCTCAACGAGCCGACGTCGCTTCGACTTACCTTCTCGCTCACAGTGAGCGATCGGCGACTGAACAGCGCACCGGATACCGTTGACATCACCGTGCAGAATGTGGTGCGCATGGACGACTCCGGTCGGAGCGGTAACCAGTTGAAGATCAACCTGGCCACGAATGCCTTTGAGTTTCGCATCGCCCGAACGGGTCAACTGTTCACCGGAACGATCACGACGATTGTTCGAGCGGCAGGTGATGGGGGGAGCGTCCGCATGACCGGTTCGGGCGCTGGGGGCGCGCGGCTGGAGGTCACGATTGATACGCGCCGAGGTGTGGGACTGGCCGTTCTCACTGTCGGTCGAGACGCATTTGTGATCTTCAGCCCGGATATGCGGCGCGAGTGATTTTAAGGATAACCCCAATGAGCGAGTCACCGAGGCAGCATCCCGACGACTCATTCACAACGCACTCGCCGATGAGGAAATGGTGAAGCCGATGAATCCACCAAGGGGAACGACCGTGCGACGCACAACGAGACGTCTGGCTCTGATGCTCCTTTTGCTGATCCTCGATCTGGACCTCCCGATCGCGCTCACCGTGAGCGTTCGGGCAAGCGGCCCTCCGCAGCAACGCCGGGCAGTCGAACCCGCGAATCAAACTGCCACCACCGTCACGGGAGGAACAAGCACCGGCCTTTTCGCCACCTGGAGTGGTCGAACTCTGCGTCGGACGGAGTTCACTCTGGGATTTTCCTGGAATAATTTCGACCGGGATCCCGGCGATGTGGATATCAACCAGATTCCGGTGAGCTTCACCTATGGGGTGACGAGTCGGGTGGAGCTGTTCGCCAATGTGGCTTTCTTCCAGCAGGTGACGGCGCGACAGCCCTTTGCTCTTTCCGGCTATCAGTTCAACGGTGTGCGGTCGGCCTTTGGCGGAGATCCATTTGTTGCCTTTGGCACGCCGGTGGGAGGGCGCGAGGGCGCGGCCGCGTTTTTCCCCTTGAGTGGATCGCTCCTTGGCGGCGTCTTGCCTCCGCCGGGAGCCGCCTTCGGACCGGCGATCCTGGCCGACCGGCCGAGCTTCCTCAACGATCTTCCCTTCTTCGGTCCGGCCACCTTCGATGTCCTCACCCGCAATTTCCAGATTCGCCAATCGGCCAATGGACTGGGCGACATCACTCTGGGAACGAAGATCGCCCTCACTGATCCGGACGGCCTTTTTAATCTTGCTCTCCTCGGCTTCGTCCGCCTGCCCTCAGCCCGCAATTTTCACGCCATGTCGCACGGACGAGGAGCGGGAGCTACCGATTATGGCATCGTCCTCATCAACGGGCAGAATTTCTTCGGCAACCGATTGAGGCTCGTCCAGAATTACGGCTACGTGCGTTCAGGCGACATTGAGCGCAACGGCATCAAACTTCTGGATCGCCGGGACCAACTGCTGCTCAACGCCGGCGTGGAGATCGCGCCGGTCCAGTCACTCGTTCTCACGGCAGAGTGGGCCAACACGTTCTACATTGGAGGCGGAACGCCGCGACTCAACTCGGTCAATCCGTCGGAGGTGATTCTGGGCGCTCGGCTCTATGCCTATGAAGGACGGATTCAACTGGGCGGAGCCTGGCGACGATTGCTCAATCAGGCCGATCAAAAAACGATTCCCGTTTTCGTCCCCGGTCAGGGCATCCGGCAGCTCGACATCAGTTCGGGCGATGTGAACGGTTTTGCCTTCAATTTTGCTCTGGCGCGGCGAGCGTCGCTCATCCCCCTGCCGCCACCGAATCGAGCGCCCGTGGTTTCTATTCTGGCCGAACGGACGGAGATTCGAGAGGGTGAGACGGTTCGGCTGGAGGCGCGGGCCGTTGATCCCGATAACGATCCCCTCTCGCTGGCGTGGTCGGTCGAACCGGCGACCGTTCCGGCGACGGTGCTTAAGCCGGAAGTTCCCGGTGCTCCTTTGAGCGAGCGGGTGATTTTCGATGCGACCGGTGTGAATCCGACGCCGGGAGCGCCTCCGGTCACGGTGACAATTACGGTGACAGTAGATGATGGTCGGGGCGGAACAGCGACGGATCGCCGAACGATCAGCGTCGCCTCACCGGTTGTAGCTCCGCCGCCTCCTCCACCTCCTCCGCCACCTCCGCCAGCCAATCGGCCGCCGCAGATTCAAATGATTGAGATCACGCCGATCGGTGCCCCGCAAGTCCCCGGTCAGATCACCGATGGTGACCTGCTGCGCCTGCGAGCTGTGGCAGCCGACCCCGACGGCGATATCCTCATCTATCGCTGGGGATCAACGGCCGGACGACGCCTGGGCACCGGCAGTGAGATCACGCTCGATACCACTGGCGTCACGGCTGGCCCCGGTGCTCCGCCGGTGACTGTCACCATCACGTTGACGGTGGATGACGGTCGAGGAGGAACCGATAGCGATACCCGCACCATTCGCGTGCTGTCGGTCGCCCGACCACAAGCTCTCGCGCAGACGCCCTTGATTTTCGTCCGGCTCAATGCCGCGCGGGTAACGAACGTTCACAAAGCGATCCTGGATATCGTGGCCGAGAGGCTCAAGGCAGATCCGCGCGCGCAGCTTGTCATTGATGGGCATCAGGATCCCGCCGAGCGACCTACCCTCGCTCGCACGCGCGCGCAAAACGCGGCGATCTATCTCGTTCGGGAGCGCGCCATTGATCGGCGGCGGATCATTCTTCGGGATTTCGGCAGTCGCCAGCCGCATCCGAGCGGACGCCGGGCAATGAATCGTCGGGTGGAAATGTGGATCGTCCCGCCGGGTGCCGAGATGCCGCCGGATCGCGCGGCCACCCCAATCCCGTTTGAACCAACTGTTCAGCGACCGCCGCGGCGTCGTGCGCCCGCCGCTCAACCGCGATCACCGTCCGAACGACGACCGACCTCCCAGCCAAAAGCTCGTCCGCCTGCGACGGCGCGGCCCACCGCAGCGAGATCGGCTCAGGCTCCGCCCCGACAGTCGCAAAAACGGCAGCAATAGAAGCCCCCGCTCGCTGCCCCAGGTCGTGGGGAGATCGGTCGCTGTTGCGACGCGTCCTGGTGAACCTGATCTCCAATACCCTGAGGTTCACCCGGTCGCGCGTCCCCGCCATCATCGAGATCGGTCCTCCTGATTGAGCGGAGGAGATCGTCGTTTACGTGCGAGATACCGGCGTGAGTTTCGATCCGACCTCAGCGGAGAAACTCTTCGGAGTTTTCAGCGGTTGCACTCGACAGCCGAATTTGAGGGGACTGGGATTTCGCTGGCCAATATGCAGCGGATCATCCGGCGTCATAGAGGACGCACCTGGGCCAAGGGAGCTGTTGAAATGAACTGGTTGGGTCTGTTCTCCAGACCCTGCCCACACGTTTCCCTTCTCCTTGCATCGGCACAGACCGATTCTTACAATCTCACCGACGAGGGATGAGCGATGGTCGAAGCGCAGGTGATTCTCGAGCAACGTTCCCCGACGGTCCTCAGCCTGAGCCTTCGCACGGTCGGGCTGAGCGACGAGCAATTTTATCGTCTCTGCCGCGAGAATCCCGATCTTCAGT
>DATLZR010000157.1 GCA_035573895.1 Blastocatellia bacterium
GGGGAGTTAGCTAAGATAGGGGCTCACATCGCGGGCCATGCTCCTGAACAAGAGAATCGTCCATGTGCTCACGAACATCACGAAGGGTGAAAAAACCGGGAGCGCACGCGTCCGGCGTGCGTGTCTGGCGGGCGAGATGCCTGCGCTTGCCGGAGTATTTTGGGGAGTGAGGTCTTATGGAAACGAAACTCGTTGAGTATCGCGTGATTGACGGGATCGCCATCATGGAGTTGAGCGATCCCCCGGCCAACACATACACGTATGAAATGATGCGCCAGTTCGACGATGCGATTCTGGAGGCGCGGTTTGACGACAATGTGCATGTCATCATCGTCACTGGTGGGGGTGACAAGTTCTTCTGCGCGGGAGCCAACATTCGCATGCTGGCGGACGTGACGCCGCAGTACAAATATTATTTCTGCCTCCATGCCAACGAGACCCTGAACCGGCTGGAGCAAACACCGAAGCTGGTGATCGCGGCGCTCAACGGGCACACCGTCGGCGGAGGATTGGAGATTGCTCTGGCCTGTGATCTGCGCATCGCTCGCAAAGACAGCGGGAAGATCGGCCTGCCCGAAGTGACGTTGGGCGTGTTGCCGGGGACAGGGGGGACCCAGCGCCTCTCGCGCGTCATCGGCAAATCGCGAGCCATCGAGCTGATGGTCACCGGACGGCTTCTCACCTACGAAGAGGCGCTTCAGATCGGTCTCATCAACGACATCTTTCCCAGCGATAACTTCCTGGAGCGGGTGATTGATTATGCGCGACAGTTCGTCCCGCCGGCCAAGGCGAGTAAGGCCGTCGGCCATATCAAACGCGCCGTGCAGTCGGGCTGGGAGATGTCGTTGCATGATGGCCTGGCTCTGGAGCGGGAGTTGCAACAGCTCCTCTTTCAGAGCGAAGACGCCCGCGAAGGGCTCACCGCTTACGTCGAGAAGCGCAAGCCGACCTTCAAAGGGCGCTGAAGCGAAAAAGGAGCGCAGACTTTCGAGTCTGCGAAAGAAGCGCAGGCTGGAAAGCCTGCGCCACTTGACCTTCAGGTGATTGAGGCGTCTTCCTCAAACAGGCTGTTGACGTAGGCCTCGGGGGAGAACTCGATCAAATCGTCAATTCCTTCGCCGATACCTACCCAGCGGATGGGGATCTTCAGCTCTTTGGCGATGGCGACGATAATGCCGCCTTTGGCCGTGCCGTCGAGTTTGGTCAGGATGAGTCCGGTCACATTGACGGCGCGGGTGAACTGGCGTGCTTGTTCGAGTCCGTTCTGGCCGGTGATGGCATCGAGCACGAGCAGCACCTCGTGAGGGGCACCCGGGACTTCCCGAGCGGCCACGCGACACATCTTTTGCAGTTCGGCCATGAGATTGACCTTGGTATGTAATCGTCCGGCAGTGTCCACGATCACGATGTCCATCGCGCGCGCCTTGGCGGATTTGAGCGAGTCGAAGAGAACGGCAGCGGGATCGGTTCCCGGCTGTTGCTCGATCAACGGAACGCCGGCCCGTTCCGCCCAGATCGCCAGTTGATCGCTTGCGGCGGCGCGAAAGGTGTCCGCGCCGCAGAGGAGCACCTTCTGTCCCTGACTCTTGAAGCGGTATGCCAGTTTGCCGATGGTCGTTGTCTTCCCCGTCCCGTTGACGCCGACAATCAGGATGACGCGGGGACGTGATTCCGGCCCGGCGCCGGCCAGCGGTCCCGAGGAGGGGGTGGGAGTCCAGGCCTGGGTGAGAATGGCGAGCAGTTCGCGTTTAATGAGCTGTTTCAGTTCGCTCAGGTCGGTGAGGGCCTTTCTCTCCCACTCGGAACGGACCCGGTCCAGCAGTTCCATCGTCGTGCGCGGCCCGATGTCGGCGCCAAGCAGAATCTCCTCCAGGTATTCGAGCGAAGCGGGATCAATCTCTCCCCGGCTGCCGACGAGGTCCTGAAGCCGTTCGCTCAAGGACTGGCGCGTGCGGGCCACAGCTTGCCGGAATCTCTGCAAAAGACCCTGCGAGCGATCTCGACTCGCTGCCTCGTTCTGCGGGGCAGGCGGAGTGCTGTCGCTGAGCCCCGCCGGGGCCGACGGGTCATCTTTTTTTTGCTTCCAGAAGGCCATGTCCTCTCCTCGGTACCGGTTTCTTTTCACATGACGTGCAAAAGTAGCACTGGAGGACGCGGACGGTCAAATTGATTCGGCTTTCCGGTTCTGCTAAGATGCCGGTCTCGTATGAGGTCCGTTGGAGGAAGGCTTCTCATCATCGCTGCGGTCACGGCAGTCGCTGCTCTGGCCTGGGCCATGCACCAGCGTGAAAGGGAGAAAACCACCATGTCGGAGGTTGTCGGAAAGGTCACCGCCCCAGAGTTTCCCGAAGGGCTCCAGTGGCTCAACACGGCCCGCCCCCTCTCCTTGCGCGAACTTCGGGGGAAAGTCGTGGTGCTCGATTTCTGGACCTACTGTTGCATCAATTGCATGCACGTCATCCCTGAGCTGAAAAAGCTGGAGAAACGGTTCGAGAGAGAGCTTGTCGTCATTGGAGTCCACTCGGCCAAGTTCACCACCGAGAAAGACACCGAGAATATCCGGCAGGCCATTTTGCGTTACGAGATCGAGCACCCGGTGGTCAATGACAGTAATTTCCTCGTGTGGCGATTGTACGGAGCGCGCGCCTGGCCGACGATTGTGCTCATTGATCCTCAGGGGAAGATCGTCGGTCAGGTTTCGGGCGAGATCACGGCAGAAGCGTTTGGCGAGATCATCGCTCAGGTCATCCGCACATTTGACGCGCGAGGTCAGATTTCCCGCGAGCCGCTACGATTCCGGTTAGAGCGCGAGAAAGTTCCCGCCTCGGTTCTTTCCTTTCCGGGAAAGGTGCTGGCCGACGAGCCATCGCGCCGATTGTTCATCGCCGATTCGAATCACAATCGCATCGTGATCGTTTCTCTGGACGACCATTCGGTCCTCGATGTCATCGGTAGCGGCGAGGCCGGGCTCAAAGATGGATCCTTTGATGACGCCATGCTGAATCATCCTCAGGGGATGGCCCTCGATGGCGATATGCTGTACATTGCCGACACGGAGAATCATGCTCTCCGTCAGGCGGATCTGAAGAGGCGGACGCTCACGACTCTCGCGGGGACGGGGCAGCAGGCGCGTCGGTTTCTGACCGAAGGGGTGGGAACACAGATCGAGCTGAATTCTCCCTGGGATGTGGTCGTGCATGACGGTCGGTTGTACATTGCCATGGCGGGACCGCATCAGCTCTGGGCGATGGATTTGACGACACGTCGGCTGTGGGTTCATGCCGGGAGTGGTTACGAAGGACGCATTGACGGTCCGTTGCTGGAAGCGGCCCTGGCGCAGCCCAGCGGCATCACGACCGATGGAAAGCGCCTCTATTTTGCCGATAGCGAAGCGAGCGCCATTCGCGCCGCCGATTTCGATCCCGGCGGGCGCGTTGAAACGATCGTTGGCGAGGACCTCTTTGAGTTCGGTGACCGGGACGGAACGGGGTCGCGGGTTCGACTCCAGCATCCTCTGGGAGTCGTCTATCATGATGGCGTTCTCTACGTCGCCGACACCTACAACAACAAGATCAAAAAGATATTCCCGATGACGCGGACCGCGGTCACCTATCTCGGCACGGGCGACGGCGGATGGCGCGATGGGGAGAAACCGCTCTTTGATGAACCCGGCGGGTTGAGCATTGCCGGTGGCAAACTCTATATCGCCGATACCAACAATCACGTCATTCGCGTGGCCGATTTGAAGACGGGGATCGTGAGCACGATGGAATTGAAGGGACTGGAGAAGCTTCGCCCGAAGGCGAATCGCCTGGCCAGCCTCCGCGACGTCCTGCGGTTGCCCGAAGAACGGCTTGCGCCGGGACGGGGTGCTCTCGTGCTCTCGCTTCAGCTTCCTCGTGATCACAAACTCGCCGAAGGCGCTCCCTCTCAGGTCGTTCTCACGTCTGATCCGGCGGAGGCGATTCTCTTTGCCGAGGGTCAGTCATCTCTGACGATCACTCGGCCGCAGTTCCCTCTGACGGTTCCCCTCACCATCCGGGGGCAACCGGCGCGGCTGACCGTTGATCTGACGGTTTATTACTGTCGGCCAGGCCGGGAGGGTTTGTGCTTTTTCAAAGAAGCGCGACTGGAAGTTCCCGTCTCGGTTGCGGCGGACGGTTCGACTGCCGGCGCCTCGCGCCTTGCGCTCTCCTACACGGTGAAATAGGGAGAGGGAGCTTGCGCAGCGGCGGATCTCTCTCCCGCCCGGCGCCCTACAAGCGCCCGGTGACGAAATCCACAATATAGTCGGCCACGCTTTTGCCCTCGGTCCCTTTCTCCCGGCTCGTGATCAGATCACCATGGGCGAAGTTGGGGAATTTATCGGCTTTCACCTTGAGCTGATTGGACGGGATGCTCGTGCTGGCGCGATACGCGTTAAGAAGGAGCGTGAAGATGGCTTCGCCCGAGAAGATGGCCGCCCGTTGAACGAGTCCCTGACCGGCGCGAAGAGCGAGAACCGGGATGTTGACCCGCTTGTTCTCGGTCAAGGCGAGGACGCGCCCACCGTTAGCCATCATGGCGGCGCGCACGGCAGGGGAGAAGCGGCTGGCATCGAGACTCACAGCGATCCCCAACGATTCGAGGATGAGCCGTTGCGAGGTGAACCAGTCGAGGAAATTCGGTAGCCGCGTGGCGAGATCAGTGTGACCGGAGCCGTAGAGGAAGGTTCGGGCGAACAACCCGAAGTCGGTGGGTTCGGTTCCCCGGAGGCCGATGGCGCTTAAGTCCCTCAGCGAAGCCCAGCGATGGGGTGTCGCGCCGGGATTTCGGGGAGCGAAAATGCCGTTGGGATTGGCCGCCCGGGGATCATCGAATTTCAAGGCCACGTCGCCGGCGGTGCGGCCCGGCGGAACGGCGAGAAATCCGAGCGACCACCGCGCGAAGATCGTTTGCTGAAACTCATCATCCAGAGCCATCCCGAGCGCCGCTTCATTGGTGGCCGGAACGGGAACATAGGGAGGACCGATGGTCGTCGTTCCATCTTTGTCCCACAGGATGAGTTGTGCCGCCAGTTCGATCAATTGAAACGTGTAGGGCTCGAACGGGACTTTTCGTGGTGGCGCTCCGAACATGAGTGGAGGTTCTTCCAGAGCGGCGACGATGAACGGTTCGTGTCCGGCCTGTTCGGTCGCCGAGAGGTCGAATCGGCGCGTCGGCTGGCGCAGATTGAGCAGCCCGGCTACGGCTTGTTCCTTCAGCACGAAGACGGCATCGTTGGGAACGACGCCCCCGTTGAGATAGAGGTCATCGGAAATCGGATCAATCCGCACGGCGGCGCTCGGCGGAGCGGGGGCCAGAGTGAAATCGAGCAGGATGAGCCCGTTGATGAGCGTGTAGCCGGCCACGCCATCGAAATTGTAGGCGGCGAATTGCTGCGCCATGGCAGCGCCCAGGAAATCACCGCCCAGAAAAACCGTCCCTGCGGCGCCGACGCGCGACCGCGCCAGATCAACGATTGCCTTCACGTCACGCAGATGGACATCCAGCCCCCATTCGGCGAGAAATCGGCTGACGGCGAAGGGATTGCTGGCGATGTATCCTCCGCGCCCGGCGGGATGGTCAGTGTAGGCGGCCAGGGCGGCCAGGGTCGCCTCACGGGTGGCTGCCATTTCTGCCGTGATCATGGCCGTGGCGTCTTCGAGCAAATTCGTGCGCCGATCAACAGCCCAGAATTCGATCTCTCCCCCCGACGACGTCACCACGTCAGAGGCGAGTATGGCAAAGCTATTGGCTCCTGCCGCAACGCCCGGAAGCATGACGACGATCGAGCGGGGAGGCGCCGCATCGGGGCGATTTCGGTCATAAAACCGGAGGGCGATCGCCTTGTTGAGGTTGATCGTCCCGTCGGAGTCTCGCGCGGCCGGGTCGGTGATGGCCTGGGCAAGCTGCGCATCAATGGGAACGTTGGGGGGCGTGTTCGGTTCGTTGTACCCGTCAATGACGATTCGCTCGGTGGCGACGACAACCTCCGCTCGCCTGCTCCGGGCGGAAGGAGACGGTGGGAAAATCAGGCACAAGCAGATCACACTGATCAAGCCCGATCGCATCATAACTCCTCCGATAATCATCTCCCAACGGATGAAAGGTCCCAATGGATCAACCATCCGTTGGCACTTTTTATCCGTTGGCGAACTCATTTTTCCTCCCTCGTGGCGTGCATGAGCGCATGGGCGATTTCCTCGAAAATCGCTGGGAGCGCACGCTGCCGGCGTGCCCGTTGAAGCTGAAGGCCAGGCCCGCTCGAAGCGGGCGCTCCGGCATTTTTCATCGTTTCCGGGCGCAAGCCCTCGGTGCATGACCAACTGCTCGCCCGGCCTCGTCCCTTCGTTTCATGTCCCGATGTGGTCGAGACGGGATGAACGCTGGACTCAGAACAGGAGCTTAATGCCAAATTGAATCTGACGGGCGGCGAAAGCTCCTCGATACCGGTCGGGCGTGACGATAAACCGCCCGTCCTTTTTGGGTGGCAAGGGCGTTCCCGGCAGAAAGACGCGACCGAATTCGGAAATGTTGACGCGATTGAAAAGGTTGAACGACTCCAGGATGAGTTGCGCTGTGATCCGGTCGCCGAGCGACAGCGTGCGCACAAGTCGCGCATCCACATTGGCATATCCGGGCGAGATGCCGACATTGCGGCCCAGGCTGGCGGGCCGATCTCCCGGGGGAATATCGCCATCGCCGTTGAGGTCAACGCCGGCGAGCAGGTTATACGGCCGACCGCTCGTGAGCGTGACGATCGTCGAGAACGTATAGCCGCGCACGAGCCAATGCTTCCCATAGTCGAGATCCCACAGACCGCTCAGGACCGCACGATGGCGAGCATCCTGGAGCGAGAGCGCGCGTTCCCCTCGGAGATTCAGCGGATTGCCCGTCTCCTGATTCTCGACGCGCCAGTCCACGAAATCATCAATCGCTTTTGAGAACGTGTAGTGGGCGCGAAAACTGAGTTTCCGACTCATCCGACGTTCCACGGCCACCGTGAGGCCGTGATAGTAACTGTCGCCGGAACTCTCGAACTGATAAATTTCCGGCCGTCCCGGAAAAACCCGACCGCAGGTGGCCGGAATCGGCCCGCAGGTGGGATTCACAATGGGATTGAGATTGCGGCTGAGGAAAAGATGCAGCCCTCGAACCATCTGATAGGTGAGGGAGACGGCCAGATCGGGTGTGACGAGGTAATTCACCCCGATGGTGGATTGATGAGCGTAGCCGTTCTTGAAACGAGGGTCAGCGGCGAAGATGCGGCCCAGTTCGCCAACGCTGGGGAGATCGCGCGGAACCCGGCCTTCGGGAAAGCGAAAGCCCGGTTGCAGAAATCCCAGCAGCGAGAAGGGAAAAGGAAGGACCGGCGTTTGGATCTTCGTTCCATTGACGATGCGCACGGCGAACATCGGGCCGAGCTGCACCGAGCCGTAGAAGATTCCGTAGGCTCCATGGACGAGAATTTTCCCCCTCCCCGTCGGATCCCAGGCCACCGCCAGGCGCGGATTGGAATTGTTCCCGCCGCTCGAAGGGAACGGAGGAGGGAATGTCTGTCGGTCGAAACGGTAACCGAGCTTGAGGGTGAGGGTGGACCGAAGGCGGATGTCGTCCTGAGCGTACCATGAGAAATAGACCGAGGAGAGCGTATCGCTCCCATCGCCGAAACCCTGAACGAAGGCCGCCGGTATGGGACGATGTCCGAGATCGGGGATCGGGGCCGAGAAGCCCGGGAAGAGGATCGGCAGATTCTCGCCGAGAAAATTCAAAAACTCGATCTGATCGCGCGTGCGGCGCGAGGGGGCGAAGGCCTGAAGGGCGGTGAACGCCGGCCCGGAAATGGCGCTGAAATCCAGACCCTGGAAGAGGACCTGGCCTCCGAACAGGATGGGGATGGATGTCGTCCCCGGAGGGGCTTCCCCGCGATACCAATCCAGACCCATTTTCAAGCGGTGTCGGCCTGATGTCACCGAGAAATTGTTCACGACCTGCCAGAGGACTTCCGTGCGCGGCTGGGGCAAGAGTGCTCCTCGACCGAAGACGATCACTTCCGGCGTCTCGAAGATTCGGACTTCGGGCCCTCCGGTGGGATCGAGCGGGTCCACGGTCTGTCTTCGATGGGCGAACATGAAGCGGGTTTCGTTGATGATGGAGGGCGAGATGATCCAGGTGTTTCCCGCGCTCAGCGTGTGATCGCGGAGCCGACCGACGCCGCCGTTGGATTCGGCCACCAATCCTCCCCAGGGTTCCAGCGATCCGTTGTAGCCGCGCGCCAGATTGTAGCGAACCCAGAGCGTATCGTTCGGACCGAGTTGAAAGTCTCCCCGCGCCAGACCCATACTGCTCGCTTCGGAAAAAGGAAGATCGCCGCGCCGAATCACCGAGGGAGGGAAGCCGAGCGCCTGAGCCGCCTCGACGATCTGCGGATTGATGGTCACCTGATGCGTCGCCGACAGCGTCAATCGCTCGAAGGAACCGAAGAAGAAATGGCGATCTCTCCGGATCGGGCCGCTCAGCGTGCCGCCGAACTGAACCTGTTGAAAGGGGGGATTGGTGACGGCGAAGGCATTTCGGGCGTTGAGCGCCCGCGTGCGAAGGAAGCTGAAAATCGTGCCGCGAAAATCATTCGTTCCCCCGCGGGTGACGATGTTGATGACTCCTCCGATGGCCCGACCGAATTCCGCCGAGTAACTGCTGTTGACCACCTGAAATTCACGGATGGCTTCCTGGCTGAAGGTCGAACGCACCGAGCTGGAGCCATAGTCGTTGTTGTCCAGCCCATCAATGGTGATGTTATTCTGTCGGGCGCTTTGACCGTTGAAGCTGAGTCCGCTGGTCGCCGCCGCTCCCTGAGCGGGCATCCGATCGGGCGTGACGCCGGCCGTCGTCAGCGTGAAGTCGAGAAAATTTCGCCGATTAATGGGCAGTCCGTCAATCTGGCGTTGATCAATCGTCGTTGACGATTGCGTCCGCGTGGGCTCGACCAGAGGGACATCGGCCATCACCTCGATGACCTCGGTCGTCGCCGCGGGAGAAAGAGTAAACGGGACGACTGCTTCTTGTCCCACCGTCAGAGAGACATTGCGCACCACCTGAGCGGCGAACCCCGGATGCGCCGCCGTGACCGTGTATGTTCCCGGCGGGAGTAAGGCGATGACGTAGGTGCCGTCTTCGCCCGTCAAGGCGGTGCGCGTGAACTTCGTGGCGATATTTGTCGCCGTGACCGTCGCTCTCACAATCACGGCGCCTGTGGGATCTGTCACTGTTCCGCTGAGGCTGGCCGTCGTCGCTCCTGCCGACTGCCCGGATGCGCCCCCCACGAGCACACATCCGACCATAAACACGCTCAGGGTGACATAGAGTCGGCAACACGTCCTGTCCCGTGATCGTCGCATCTGGAATCCCTCACCGGGCCGTTACTTTAGTGTTGCGGTCGGACGATGTCAATCGTCGGGACCCAAGGTCGCACGAGGGATTCACATGCCGGATTCGCGGGGGAATCGGTCACCGATCTTCCAAAGAGGGCGTTAGAGCGTCCCTTTGACGAAGTCAAGGATGGCTTGAGCGACGGTTCGTCCGAAGGCCTCCGGATCGGTTCCGGTGAGAAGATCACCATGGGCGAAGCTGGGCAGCATCGCATGGACAAATTGTGGGCTGGCGATGCTGGAACGGTAGAGAGTGAAGGGAAGCGAGCCCACCGTCGGCGGGAAGAGACCCTGTCGGGCCTGAAGCGCCAGCACGGGAACCGCCACCCGCCGGTTTTCTGTGAGCGCGGGAAGATTCCCCCCACGTGCCGTCACAACAGCGACGACCTCTGGCGAGAGCTTCTTCACGTTCAACTCCGACATCTTGAGGATGTCAAGGAGAAGCCGCTGCGGGCTATACCATTCGGTGAAGTTGGCCTGGCGCTCCGTGAGGCCTGACCCATCCCCCGTGAGAAAAGAGCGGGCGACCGTCTCCAGATTCGACGGCTCAGGACCAACAACGAAACTGGAACTGATGGCTTTCAGGTTTCTGACCGCCGCCCAGGTGTGAACGGGAGTCCGCCCATCTTTCGCCGGAGTGAGAGCCTTCGGCGTGTAGAGTCCATTGGGATTGACTCCGGCGGGATCGGTCGTCTTTTCTGCTATGGCCGAAACCGGTTGGCCGGATGGAGGCTGAAGGAATCCCACGGAGAATCGCGCCAGCGGCTGGGCCTGGAACTCATCATCCACGATCAATCCGAATGCGGCTGCGTGACTGGCCGGAACGGGGACAAGAGAGGGAACGATCTGATGGAGGTTGGAAGCTCCTTCGGGATTAATCAGGGCACAAAGAGCGGCGATCTCCAGGAGCTGAAAATGGTAGGGACCGAGAGGTTGAGAGACAAACGGTTCATCGCCGGATTTCTCAGGATTGCGCAGGGCATTCACGCCAGCCAGATATTGGTCGTCGGTGAGCAGTGCATGGGCTCCCGGCACCGCCGTTCCATCGAGCAGAATGAGTCCATCAATGAGCGTGTGGCCGGCACGCCCCTCGAAGTTGTAGGCTGCAAAGGCTTGCACAAGAAAGGCTCCCAGCGAGTGTCCGCCCAGGTAGACGCGCGCTCCCTTTACCTTTCTCGCTTCCTCGACGATGGCCTTGAGATCCCGGACATGCACATCCAGTCCCCACTCGCTCATGAACCGGCTGACCTCGCCAAAGGGATGAGTGGCGATGTATCCTCCGGGTCCGTCGGGATGGTTGGAGTAGTAATCGAGCGCGTCACGGGCGGCGGCCTCCGTGCCGGCGTGTTCGGCCCGAACCATTGCCGTCAGGTCTTCGAGCAGATTGGATCGGCGGTCAACGGCCCATACTTCCGTAGCGCCGCCAGATAACGTCACAATCTGCGTGGCCAGCGGACGAAATGAATTGGCGCCACTGGCGAAACCGGGCATGAGGATGATGATCTCGCTCGGAGGATCCGTGCGGTTCCGGTCGAAAAATCTCACATAGATGGCCTGATTGAGATTGACCACGCCATCCCTGATGGCGTCAGGATCCGTGATCGCCGCCCGCAAGGCATCGCTTATTGGAACATTGGGCGGTGTGTTTGGCTCGTTATATCCCGGGATGACGTGACGCTCGCTTGTGACCTCAACGGTTGCCCGGGCCGTTCTTTGCGTCCAGGACGCTGACAGAAGCAGCCCGATCAAGCACCCCCAAGCGGTGAGCTTTCTCAAAATTCGTGGTCTTGGATCCATGACGGTTCTTTCTCCGGTTTCACCTGTTTGCATCATTACCCCTTTATCCAGCGGGTAGCGCAGCCTTTCCAGCCTGCGCTTTTCGCATTCGCCTCATTCACCTTTATATGGTGCGGTAAAGTGCTCGTTTGATCCCTCCCCCACCGATTTACATCCACCGGATAGTTTAGACGCCCTCGCCATGTCTGCTGTGTTGCCCGCGGATTTATCTCCAGCAGTTTGCCGTTTGAGACGGCAAACAGAGTGAACGCGTCAGGCACGCACACCTCTCTTTCGGAGACGGAGCGTTAACCGCCACACGAGATTATTACTCTCCCGCTCGCGGGCTCGGCTTCTGCCTCCCACGCCCGCGATCCGTCACGTCGAGCGGTGATGGTTCGTCTCGGTTAGAGCCGACCCGATGCGAAGTCCACGATGTAATCGGCGACGCTTTTCCCTTCGGTTCCTTTTGCCGTGCTGGTGTAGAGGTCACCGTGAGCGAAGGTTGGGAATTGTGTTGCTTTGATCTTGATCCGGTCGGCGGCGATGCTCGTACTCTGCCGGTAGGTATCCAGGAGCGAGGTGAAGATCTGTTCGGCGGTGAAGAAGAACTGTCCCTGAATGAGGCCCTGACCGGCGCGAATGGCCAGTACGGGGATGTTCACCCGACGATTTTCAGTCAGAGCCAGTCCGGGACTTCCGTTGGCCACGAGTGCTGCGCGGACGGCAGGGGAGAAGCGCGAGGCGTCAAGAGTTGGAGCGATGCCGAATGTATCGAGCAGCAGCCGCGTGGGCATGTACCATTCCAGATAGTTGGGCTGCCGATCCGCCAGCGTCGTCCGTCCCGATCCGTAGAGAAAGGAGCGGGCCACCGTTTCCAGGTCTGACGGCTCCGTTCCCTGCAGGCCAATCGTCGAGAGATCTTTCAGTCGCGTCCACCGCTGAGGCATCGAACCGAGGTCCCGAGGCGCGAAGAGACCATTCGGGTTTGCTCCAGCCGGGGGTCCCGGATCCGACTGTCTCACGGCGATGTCGGAGAGAGTGCGCCCGGTGGGGATGCGCAGGAAACCGATTGAGGAACGGGCGGGGTTCACCTGCTGAAATTCATCATCCACACTGAGGGCGAAAGCCGCTTCGTTCGTCGCGCGCACGGGGACGTAGGGCGGACCGACCGTCGTTTCCCCCTCAGGATCCCAGAGTGAAAGTTGAGCGGCAATTTCGATGAGTTGCAGGGCGTAAGGATCAATGGGAAGGAGCCGCGATGCGCCAAATATCGGTGAAGGCTGTTTCTGTGCGCCCACGAGAAACGGTTCATCTCCGGCCGCCGTTGTGTCGTTGATATTGAAGCGACGTTGGGGATGGCGCAGCCGATTCACACCGGTAACCACCTGCGAGCGGAGGATGAGGTTGGGGCTGTCGGGAACCGTGCCGCCGTTGAGATAAATCTCATCGGGGATCGGGTCCACTCGAATGAGGGCCCCGGTTGCACTCGGTGCAAGTGAAAAGTCAAGGAGGATGAGTCCATCAATTAGGCGGAAGCCGGCGATGCTGTCGAAATTATAGGCGGCGAATGCCTGAGCCATCGCGGCTCCGAGAAATCCCCCGCCGAGAAAGATTTTGCCCGACGGGCCCACGCGCGACCGCGCTTCGGCGACAATGGTGCGGGCATCTCGCAGGTGGACATCCAATCCCCATTCGGCCATGAAGCGGCTCGCCTCAAAAGGAGCATTGGCCAGGTATCCTCCGCGCCCTGCCGGATGATCGGTGTAGGCTGCAAGAGCTGTGAGCGATGCTTCTCGTGTTGCCTGCGATTCGGCGGCGATCATGGCCGTCGCATCCTCCAGCAAATTGCTGCGCCGATCAATAGCCCAGCATTCGATCTCTCCGCCGGAGGATCTCACGATCTCCGACGCGAGAATCGCGAGGCTGTTGGCACCGGCGAGGAGATCGGGCAGGAGAATGACGATGGTCCGGGGCGGTGTCGGGCGCTCGATGGCGAAAAAGCGAACGAAGATCGCTTTGTTGAGAGTGATCGTGCCGTCGGGAGCACGGGCCACCGGATCGGTGATCGCCTGGGCCAGAGCGGGGCTGATGGCCACGTTCGGCGGCGTATTCGGTTCGTCGTATCCCTCAAGAACAATTCGTTCTTGGGAAACGGTGATTCCCTCCTGAACGGCCGGACGACGTCCCATCACGACGTTCAAGGGGAGGAGAAGGAGAAGAAGTATCTCGATACGTTGGCGTTTCACAGACACAATTTCCCCCTAACGAGATGGCGGTGGTCACAGCGGACATGCTAGGGGGTTCTCCACCTGGTGTCAAGAAAGGGGGGAACCGCGGACTTTCGAGGTTGCCGCACGGGAAGGGCCCGCGCTCTAAATCCCTCATCTGTCGGCCGCATCTGTCGTGCCTGATGGCGTGTTTCGAGGAGTTCCCCGCGCGCAAGGTGCAGTGGTGGGATTCCCGCTGGGCGTGTGGTAAAAGCGGCTCTTCCGTTATACACTTCTTGGCCGGTAGACCGATGATGGACAGAGACCGATGAGGAGGTGGCAGGTAATAATCCCGGGCGCACCGAGTGATACTCAACGCCCTTTCGACCTACCACGACCGGATGGATCGAGCGAAAATCTACTCAGCAGAGATCTGCAGTGAGGATGATGAGAGATGCAGCCGTATCGGATGGCTCCTCTGGCCTTTGTCTTGGTTGTGGGGGGATCAATTCAGTGGTCTGAGGAGATGGTGTCGGTCACTGACAGTCATCAAAATCGCGTCGCTCGGCATCTGGTGTTGTGCCTGGACGGGGTGAGCTATGCGACGGTCGAGAAGATGATGAGCGAGGGACATTTTCGTCGGTTCAACAAGCCGGCGCGACTGATCGCGCCTTTTCCCACGCTGACCAATCCCGGATTCATCGAGATTCTTGAGCCGCTCGGCCCGCCGCTATCCCGGGGATATGAGGATTACTACTACGATCCGCCCTCCCGAAAGATGAAGGGGGGCTTTCTCGCGCGGTTTCGTCGTCGGACGTTCATCGAAGGCACCTTTCGCGAGCTATTCGATTATCATCCTTCGGGTCTGGCGATGACGCTGGAGTATGCGGTGCCGCCGCTCAGCCCCTGGATCGAAGCGCGGCTGTCACTGGCCCGGGCCATCGGGAAGTTTCACGCCTCCGACGGGCCGATTTTCATCGCCTATATCAGCTCCACGGATCCGCTGGCGCATGTCGGCGGAGAGAGATGGGTGCGGAGCTTCCTGGCTCACGTTGATCGGGTGCTGGACAAGCTCATCGCTGAATCCGGCGGGCATGTTCAGGTGACGATTGTATCCGATCATGGCAATCACTTCACCAAATACCGGCGGGTTGATCTGAGCGTCGCTTTGCGAGCTGACGGATTTCAGGTCGAGCGGCGTGTGACGACGGAGCGAAGCGTGGTTCATCCCCGATACGGGCTGGTGGGGTGCGCCGTCCTCTACACGGCTGAGGCCAACGAACCTCGCGTGGCCGAAGTCGTCGCTCAGGTGCCGGGCGTGGACTTCGCTGCCTACAAACGCGGCGATCTCATTTATGTCGTGAGTCGGCAGGGTCGCGCCCGCATCGAACGGCGCGGGGACCGCTATCGCTATCTGGTGTTTCAGGGCGATCCGCTGGGACTGCAACCGATCCTGGATGAGCTGCGCGCCCGGGGGCGCGCCGATGCCGATGGGTTCGTCGCCGATGCCGATCTCTTTGCCGCCACACAGGCCCACGCCTATCCCGATCCGCTTCGCCGCCTGTGGGAGGGGTTGACCAACTACGTGGCGCATCCGGCCAATGTGATCGTGAGTTTGCAGGAGGGCTACTACGAGGGAAACGATCTGCTGGACCTGCTGGCCGCTCTCCGCGCCACTCACGGAAGCATGCGCCAGTCGCAAACCGATGGCGTCATCCTCACGACGATGAGGAGTCTCCCCGACGTTCTGCGAGCACGCGACGCAGGACAATTGTTGTTCGGGGATGCGACGCCCGGGACGAAAGGCCGTTGAGCAAAGGCATCTCTCCCGCCGGGATGACTCCGAAAATCACCGCGGATGGACACGGATCAACACGGATCATCTCGCCCCCTTCGTGTTCATCTGGAGTGACATTGTGATCGTTTCGGGAGCGACCGTCCTCCCGAAGAACTCTTCCTCATGGTGTCAGGCGCATCGTCTCAGAAGCCCGACCTCTTCAGCGGCGGATTCTGCTGATCGGAATGGGTGCTTGACGCGGTCAGAGGGCGCATGATAGTTTCAGGCACGCGTGTGAGTGCCCGGCAGACAGGTTGTCTGCGATTGGGGAGAGCGCCGGGAACCCACTCGGTTTGGATCAGGCTCACCGGCGCGGGGGAGTCATGAGAGGACGTACGGGGTTTGTTATCGGTGTCCTCAGTATTCTCGTCGTCGCATCCTGCGCGAGTCCGGATCCGTACTTCGGGAAGACGGATCCTCCTTCATCGCTGGTGCTGCGCGTGGGCTTGGGAGCGGAGCCGGTCTCGCTCGATCCTCATACGGCTCCTGGTGCGCCGGAGGAACAGATCATTCTCAATCTCTTCGAGGGGCTGACCGAGTACGATCCGATCACATTGGAACCCGTTGCCGGCGTGGCCGAGCGCTGGGAAGCCGACTCGCGGGCGACACGGTTTCGCTTCTTTCTCCGGCCTACGGCGCGGTGGAGTAATGGCCGCCCCGTGACAGCCAGCGATTTCGTCTATTCCTGGAGACGCGCGCTGGCGCCGGAGACGGCGTCGCCGACGGCCTCCTTGCTTTACTACATCAAAAATGCCGAAGGCTACAACACCGGCAAAGTCCGAATTCGTGATCGGAGGACCGGCCGGTTCCTCACCGATCAATACGGCGGCGACCTCCTGGTGAAACCCGATGATCTTCGCCCGGAGCGATTGCAAATAATCCGCGAGCTGGTTCAAGCAACGGAGGGAATTCCTTTTGAAATCGCCGAGCGCAAAGAGAATGGGGGATCGGTCACCGTGACGTTGCGAAATTCTCTTTCCGGCGCCGTCCTCACTCGGGGGAGCGGAGAGCCGTTGGTCGTCGCGGCTGAGGATGTGGGACGACTGGAATTCTATCGGGTCCTTGTGCACCGACTGGAGCGCACGTCCTGGGAGGCCGTTGCCGTTCAGGCGGACGACGTCGGCGTGCGGGCTTTGGATGAGCAGACGCTGGAGGTGGAGACGCATTATCCCACCGCCTTCTTTGTGAAGTTGACCATGACCCTGCCCTATCGTCCCGTGCCGATCGAAGCGGTGACGCGCTGGGGACGGGACTGGACCCGTCCTGAGCATATCGTGACCAACGGCCCGTTCACGCTGGCGGGATGGAAGCCAGGACAGGCCGTGGAACTTCGGCGAAGTCCGACCTACTGGGACGCCGGTCGCGTTCGATTGGAACGAGCGATCTACTACACCACGGAGGATTACACGACTCTGGTCAATCTCTACAAAAGTGGAGAGGTGGATGCTCTGACGAGTGGTCTGCTCCCGCCCTATGCCATCCGGATGCTGAAGACGAAGCGGGATTACCAGACGGGACCCTATCTGCTGAGCTATTATCTGCTGGTCAATGTCACCCGGCCGCCGTTGAGCGACAGGCGCGTGCGACAGGCACTGGACATGGCCCTCGATAAGGAGCAGATTTGCCGGCGGGTGCTGGGTGCCGGACAGCAGCCGCTCACCAGCTTGACGCCGAGTGACTTCGGCGGGAGCTATCCGCGACCTCGCGGGCCGAGTTACGATCCCCGGCGGGCGCGGGAGTTGATGGCTGAGGCGGGTTATCCCGATGGTCGCGGTGTGCGCCTCCGCTACCTGTTCAACAGCGGCCTGCTGCACACACAGATTGCCGAAGCCGTTCAAGCTCAGTGGCAGCGCGTCTTCCCCGCCATCTCCGTCGAACTGGTGAACCAGTCCTGGCAGGTCTATCTCTCCAGCCTTCAGCTTCGGGATTACGATGTGGCCAAGCGAAGCTGGTCGGCCGATTATAATGATCCCCTGAGCTTTCTCGAGACCATGCTCTCGACCAATGCCAATAATCAGAGCGGATGGGCCAGCAGCGAATATGATCGGCTCATCTGGCGGGGGAACACCGAACCCGATCCCGCCCGGAGAATGCAGCTTCTGGCCCGCGCCGAGCAAATTCTCCTGGCCGACCAGCCGATCATTCCCATCTACGCTTCCGTCTCCACGCTGCTGGTCAAGCCGTATGTTCGAGGGTGGACGGCTAACCTTCTGGACCGGCATCCGCTGCGATTTGTTTCGCTGGAGAGCGAGCCCCGGATGGCGCGGGCTCACCGCTAGAGAGCTATGCTCGGATTCGTTGCGCGGCGGCTTGTCCTGACGATCCCGCTCGTTTTCCTCATCGTGACGGTGACGTTCGCGCTGTTGCGTCTGGCGCCGGGAAATCCCCTGGCCCGCGAGCGGGCGATGCCGCCGGAGATTCGCGCGAATCTCGAACGCTTTTATGGCCTGGATCGGCCGTGGTACGAGCAGTACATCAATTACCTTCGCGGTGTCATTCGCGGAGACCTCGGACCGTCGTACCGGTATCGCGAGGTCACGGTCAATGAGATCATCAGCCGGGGTCTGCCGGTTTCGGCTCGCCTCGGAGTGTTAGCTTACGCTATCGCGCTCCTCGTGGGCATTCCCTGTGGAATTCTGGCAGCGGTGCGAGCCTCTTCGTGGGTGGCCCAACTGCCGCTGGCTCTCGCGGTGCTGGTGTTGAGTGTGCCTAATTTTGTTCTCGGTCCGCTGCTCGTGCTGCTTTTCGCGTTAACCTGGTACTGGCTTCCCCCGGCGGGATGGGGAGAATGGCGACATTACGTTCTCCCGGTGATCACTTTGTCCTCGGGATATATCGGCATCATCGCCCGACTCACGCGCAACGGTCTGCGCGAGATCCTGAGTCAGGACTACATTCGCGCCGCGTATGCTAAGGGCGTCCCGGGGTCCGACGTCATTCTCAGGCATGCGCTCAGGCTGGCGCTCGTTCCCGTCCTTTCCTTCACGGGACCGTCGCTGGCCTTTCTGGTAACGGGAACCGTCGTGGTCGAGCAAATATTTGCCCTCCCGGGTCTGGGATCGTTTTTCGTTCAGGCGGCCTTTCATCGTGACTACACGGTCGTGCTGGGCGTGGTGCTGTTTACTTCACTCGTGCTCATTGTCCTCAATCTCCTGGTGGATGTGGCCTATGCCGTCGTGGACCCTCGGATCAGTTTCACCGAGAGGAACCGTCGCTGATCGCCGGAGATGGCTATGAACAACACCTTCGGTCCGCATCGTCGGCGGGATCATCCCTGGCGCCGCTTTTGCCGGAACAAGCTCAACGTCATCAGCCTCGTTTTCGTCCTCGCCGTTGTTCTGGCGACGATCGTGGGGCCGAGTCTTCTTCCTTTCCGTTATGATGAAACCGATATCGAACTCGGCCTCTCGCCGCCGTCCTGGAGGGCGGGACATCCGCTGGGAACCGATATTTTAGGACGTGATCTGCTGGCTCGTTTGCTCTATGGGGGCCGGCTGTCTCTGCTGGTGGCACTGGTGGCCACGACGATTTCGCTGGGGATCGGTGTGTGCT
>DATLZR010000158.1 GCA_035573895.1 Blastocatellia bacterium
TCAGATCTTCGGCCGTGATGAGGCCCCCGCCGCGCCTCATCTCCTCGACGATCAGGCGGGCCGTCTCGCCTTCATAAAATTCTCGTGGCCCGTGCTCGATCAGCCGACGAAGGGTCGCCGCCAGGTCCGGCTGGCGAAAGACCTCGCCCTCACCATAGTAGTCACCGTTGCGGAGAAAAATGCGACTGCTTTCAGGAAAACGACGAAGCAGTCGGGCTGCCCGCCGCAGGCTTTCGGCCTCGAAATGTGACAGTACCACGCCTTCGCGAGCCAGCTTCTCGGCTGGTCGGCAGACGTCGGCGAAGGTCATCGTCCCGTACTTCTCCAGCGCCAGAGCCAGACCCGCGACCGTGCCCGGCACAGCGACCGCCCGATGACCGACCGTAGAAGCTTCGGGGATGACATTGCCCTTATGGTCGAGATACATCTCGCGGGTGGCCTGGGCGGGAGCCATCTCCCGGTAATCAATGAGGGAGGTGCGGCCGTCAGCCAGTCGGATGAGCATGAAGCCGCCTCCGCCGAGATTACCCGCTGCCGGATGCACCACGGCCAGCGCCAGCGCCACGGCGACAGCAGCATCCACGGCATTTCCGCCCCGTTGCATGATCTCCACACCGACGCGTGAAGCCACCTCGTGGGTCGAGGCCACCATCCCGTGCTGCGCCCTCACCGGCCGTCGGGAAGCGGTCTCCACCGCCGGCCCGTGACCCAACACCAGAATGAGAGCGACCACTGAGTGAAGAGCCCGTCTGAGCAGCATCATAAATTTCACCTCCGCCATAACGCCCACCAAGATAGTCGGCTGAACCGCATTTGTAAATTGTTCCGGCGCAGGGGAACGGAGAAGAACCGCTGCCCGCTGAGACGCGTCGCTTTGCCCGAGCTTTAGCGGAGTCGCGTGGCAGGATCGCCCACCAGAATCCAACTGCGACGCAGGTCCTGCACCTCGCTACCCATTTTTGCCCGCAGCACAGCTTCGCCCACAGTCGCCAGGGTTTCATCAAAAAGGGCGCCGATCAAAGCGCGATTTAATCGCGCCTGGTCATCCGGGAAGGTGAGACCCGACGATGCCCAGACGGCAATTGCTCCGCCGCGCGATGATTTGACCAGGGCTTCGGCCAGGCTCTCCGTGTAGAGATCATGAAACATCCCGTTCAGGCAGGTCATGGCGACGACCAGTGGGAACCGTGGAGCATTTGTCAGCGTCTCGGCATCGGCGCTCGTAAGGACTCCCCCTCGCCACAACTCAACCGAGCCATGTCCCATATAATTGATCAGCCACTGGCCTCGAGCGAGTGCCTCAAGAAGTTTCTCCCGGGCGGCACTCGTCTGACCGCGATAAATCGTCTCGACGCGCACTTGCTCCGGCAGCAACGAGCGAAGCCGCTCACTGGCAGCCTCAAAATCGTAGCCCTCGTTGGCGTCCGCAACCAAAAGCACGCTCCGCCTCCAGTCGGCGTCCGCCAGGTTTCGTTCATAGGCGACCAGCTTGGCCACGACGGTTTCCACTTCGGCCTCCGTCCTCACCGGGAGACGACCGATGGGAATATCAGCGACGTCATCTCCGTC
This sequence comes from Blastocatellia bacterium, assembly GCA_035573895.1. Lineage (NCBI taxonomy): Bacteria > Pseudomonadati > Acidobacteriota > Blastocatellia > Blastocatellia bacterium. The sequence continues at coordinate 1,570 of DATLZR010000158.1, forward strand.
GAAATCCACGAACCAATCATCCGAGGCTGTTTCCAGAAAAGTCGTGGCGACGAGCTTGGTCGGCACGTAATCGAAATCGCCAAGGCCGAGATAATTTCTCGGGTCGAAGCTGGCATCACCAACCAAAAGTACAAAGCGGGGCGGGGTCGCCCACCGCGCACGGGCCCATGTGAGAAAACTGCGAATGGCCCAGGGACTCCTGGCTCCGAAGGCGAACTCATCGAAGATATCCTCTACATCAACCACGGCCACCGCGTATCCCTGGGATTGCCGGAGAGCCACAAGGGGAGTCAGCGCCGGGATGAATGCGCCATGCGCGATCATGACGATGTCAGCTCGATGCCGAGAATCATTCCAGTTCGACGGAGTATTTGCCGCGATCGCTCTCGGCGAAAGCACTGTGGAACGAGTAAAAGCAAAGAGCGTTCGTGGCTGTCCGCTCCCCCAGGGAACACTCGCGGTCACCGCATACTCTCCTCCGGCCCTCCGCACATGACCCGGCAAAATTTGCGGGGCTTCGGGAACCGTCACGTCAACGACGGTGATCTCCGAATGCGCGAACCCACCAATGGTAATCTCTCTCCCCGCAGGAGCGGTCAGCCAGAGCCGATCCCCATCGGCCATGTAAGCGCGCGTGTAGGTCAGGCGAACGACGTCGAGCACAGTGATATCATTCTCTCCACCCTGACGCGTCAGCACGACCGTGTTATCCCCCTCGCGCAGCCGCGATTGCGGCACAGCGATGGAAACCGTCGTCGCCTGCTGACCGCTTAGCACGGCTTCGCCAACCGGAGTGCCGTTGAGCGCAATCTGAACGCGATGCTCGACCTCGGTGACGCCCTGAAGCGATACCTCGAGCAAAGCCTGCTGAGGAAGAGCCTGACTTCGGTGGTCCACGCGCAAAGTGATGACCACGGGTTCGGCTTCTATCGCCGGGCCGAAGAAATTGTCGGCCTCGCCGTTTTTCAGATTGGCGAAGTAGACCGTTCGTTCCTTCCGCTCAACCGTGTAGCGAAAACCATCCACAATCGAGGGTAACCCCCCGGTGAAGGAGGACACGGTCATGCGGCTCCCGGCCTCCCCGTCCGCAACGAGCCAGTAGACGCGCCGGTCGGTCCAGGGCGTATCCTGTCCCACGCCGTAAAACTCAAGGGCATCGGTCGGATCTAACCGCCCGTCCTCCTGTCCCAGCACCCGGATGGCCACTTCTCTTCCCTCCACATAGAGGCGAAGATTACGGGGATCGGTCTGAGGATTAAGTCCGGCGGCCAGAAGCTCTGGTTGCGAGATGCGATACCACCCGGGTTCAGCCACTTCAATTTTAATGGCTGCACCTGCGGCCAGCCGCCATTGGGCGGAAAGACTCTCGGCAGGGATGTTGGATGTTCTTCGAGAACGGGCACCCGATACACCGGGTGGTGAAAACATGTCCAACGGTCCTGCGCGAGTGCCCGAGGGTTCGCTGGTTCTAACCGATGCCAGAGAGCGCCCCAGCCGGCTGAGTACCGGCGTGGAGGCGACTTTTCGCGGCGGTCCGAGCCCAACCGTCGGTACAATTGGCCCATGGAGAGTGCGTTGACCGCTGACGTCAATCTCCTCGATCCAGTACCGTGGTGGACCTGTCTGTCGCGGGAGTTCATCCCACCAGATGTACTTTCGTCCGGCCGTCAATCCGATGCGCGGACCGGCCAGTAAAACCGATCCGGCAATGAGCGACTCGTTGAGGCGCCGCCGCACGCCGTCGTCTTCCCGATAAATCCGAAAGCCCAATGTATCTACTTCGTAGCCGGTGCGCCACTCCAGCAGTACACGATCCCCGTATTGGGTTGCCGTCGCTTCCTCCATCGGAGCCGTTGTCGGAAACACAGGACACGCAATATCCTCAATATCAATGTGCGAGCCGAAATTGATGTTGCTGAGCAACGTCACCTGACACGTATTGCGATTATCAACGCGATAGATACGATTCGGATTCGACGAGGAATTGCCCGTACTGATGTACATCGTCCCATCGTTGGCAATGGTAATGCCTTCGACATCGGTCAAAGAACCAAAATTGCAAAGCTCTGTCGCCACGCCATTGGATGTGTTTATAGTGATTAATTCCGATTCCCCTACTTCCGACGCATTGGTGACAGCGTAAAGCGTCCCATCAATATCCATGACGATGTCTTCGATGTGGTCGAAGACCCCATCACCGCCTCTCCCAATTTCAACGTAGTCATTTCCTCCGCCGAAAGCATTATTGACATGCTGGCCTGTTGTCGGGTTGATCCGGAACAAGCGGTCCCGGTTGCCCCCACAGCCCCCATTCTGGCTGACATGCCGAACAGCCCAAAGGTTCGCTCCGGCCGTCCGTGGATCAGTGGCCAATCCATCAACACGATCGAAATTGACGGGATCATCGCAAGGACCTTGATTGGCCTGCCCCATGGTATTATTCGATACGGCCGACCATGCGCCGGTTGTTTTATTGAGCGTCCCCAACCGTCCCGGATTGAAATCGGTCGTTCCCTCTCCGCTCAATGTTGTGGTATTGACAGCGTACAGATTCCCATTGCTCCGCTCGTAGGCCAGACTCTCGATGCCGTCCGTATTATTCTGCCCGGTTCCCGTCGAACCCACGACATTGACCTGGCCCGTCACGAGGTTAAAGGTCAGAAGCGTTTGCGGCTGATCATCGGTGGCGATGGCCCAGCAGACATTGGGGTTGGGTAAACCCTGACCCATTAATTCGTTGGGGTGCCACCAGAGGATCGCATTCAGAGTCAGAAGACAAATAAGGATGAGACCCCAAGACCACCTACGCCAACTGCGTCGCATAAATCACGCTCCCTTTCCCCAGGCCGATTCTTTCTGGTGGGTTCGGACAATATCATCGTCCATGGGCTTGTCACACTCGCACAGGACGCCAGCGGGTTTCGACAGCGCCCAGGGACGTCATGTACCCACCGTGTAACATCCTCCCAGGCTGGTGCACTGTGACCGCATCGGCCCGGCTACCTGTTGCATCTTACAGTTGCCGAGCACGGCTTCTTCCGGTCTCAGATCAATCTTGCGGATCTCCGGCCTGACGTAGGTTTTTTTCCTTTGTCCGTTCTCCATTGGTCCTCCACCTGTTTTCGGGCTCAGACGAGCCCTTCAGGGAAAGTGGCAAAGTGACAGGAAGAACAGGCCGTGCTGACGCAACCGCCCGAACTTCCCAAGTGAGATGCCGAAACGACCGGCAACGGATGTCGTCGGGATTGTCCCTGTTGCAACACTTTCACGGCGCTTTGACGAAGAGCGTTATACCCTGAGCCTCCGTTGCAATATTCACAATCCCCGTGCGGAGGAACAGGAAGCCCGAAAACATAGGCTCTCAAGTGGGCCACCTGACAGAGGAAATCCACCGGCTTTTCCGGATGCCCGCTCTCGAGTTCGCCATTGGCCGGACACATCCCACACATCGGCTTTAAAGCGCAAAGGACACACTTGGTCACCTGCGTGATCTCCTTCTGGCGAACCTTCAGCAAGAACTCCTGCCAGCCCTCGCGGAAGCTGCCCCGGCGCAAATCGTACGTATCGGCGTGGGATAAAACGCAGATGCTCATTCGCCCGTATGGATCAATGGCAAATGACGTCATTCCTCCGCCACAATGGTAAATATGTTTGGTGGTTTCAGCCGAGGGAGGCAACATCTCTTTCTCGAAGAACCGCTGCCACTCGCTCGCCCGGTCGGGATCACACACGTCCAAAGCGACAATCTCTTCCGGCGTCAACCGCACGGCCAACGGGCTCCGGGAGCAGTCAATACGCGGGTTGATCATGGCATCAAACTTGAACTGGAGGCCCAGCTCATCTTCAACGAAGCGTTTCATTTCCCACAGCTCGTGGACGTTGAGGGTTACCGCTACTGTCTTCAGCCGCAACGGTAGTCCCCGTTCAAGAAGCAACTGGATGCCTCGCAGACACCTCCGGTAAGAGCCGGGAATGCCCGTGAGCCGTTCATACGTCTCGCGGGTTCGACCATAGAGGGTGATCTCGATGGCAAATGGTCGCCACTCGGCAAGATAATCGGCCACCTTTTCGGTAATGAGTGTGCCGTTAGTAAACAGAGTAATCAATAGACCCTTTTGTTTAGCATAGGTGTAAATGTCCAGGAAATCCCGCCGGGCAAAAATCTCCCCGCCGGTGTAAAGGAGCCACAAACACCCCGCCTCAGTGATCTCATCGAGGATGCGGCAGTGTTCCTCATAGCTCAGCTCATTGTGTCGAGCTTCCACGTCATCCATCGGGAGGTTGTTATAACAGTGGGCACACGTCAGGGGACATCGCCGCGTCACCTCAATGACGCCCTCGACGGGAATTCGCTCCCGAAGAACACGTTGATGAAATTGCCGGCTGAATTCGCTGTACCGTTGAGTCTCCATTGCCATTGGCCGACCTCACCGAACCGGTGAACGGGCCCACGCCCGCTCTGGTTTCAATCTATCGCTCCCCTCCAGGAAACGAAGCCGTCATCAACCCGTCCTCTGATAAGCTGCCTTTCATGCGACCCCTTCACAAGGCTGATCAGGCTCTCTTTTTGTCCCCCTGGCGTGGTCAAAATAATATTCAATTACCGTCATGTCAAGGCGGGAAACCCTGGAGGGCACTCATCTCTTTGCCATCCGATGGGGGCACCGTAAAATAAGACTCTCGGTTTTGACATACGCAAGCGATATTTCGGCGGAGGTGAGAATGGCACGCATGCGACGACCATGGCTTTACGTGCTTGTGCTGGCTCTTCTTGTGACGCCAGCGACGGCTCGGCGGAGCATGGGCCATGGGCCCGTCACTGCTTCCGTCCAATACCTGGATTATCCGGAGATCGTCGCCCGCCTGAAGCGATATGAAGCCGACTATCCCGCAATTGCTCAGGCCGTGAACCTTAACGAATATCTGCGAACACCTCTGACGGCTGAGGGACGGCCGCTATGGGCGCTCAAGATCTCCGATCATGTGTCCGCAGAGGAGGACGAGCCGGCCATTGTGGTAGATGGTGCACACCACGCGCGTGAGCTGATGACCCCACTGGCAGTTTTGGATATCGCCACTGTCTTGACCGGGCAATACGGTGTGAACCCCGCAGTGACCCGGTGGGTTGATGAGTATGAAATCTGGCTTGTCCCTTGCGTCAATCCCGACGGAGTCTCTTACGTTTTCTCTCAATCTCGGAACTGGCGAAAGAACCGGCGCCCCAATGGCGACGGAACCTTTGGCGTGGACCTTAACCGGAATTATCCTTTCGGTTGGGGCAAATGCGGGCAGACAAGTCCCCAACCGGGATCGGACACCTATCGCGGTCCTGCCCCGGCGTCGGAACCGGAAGTTCAAACGCTTCTGGCTCTGGGCGAACGGAAGCGCCCCTTGATTTACTTGAGCTACCACAGTGCCGGCGAAGAAGTCCTCTATCCCTACCGCTGCGCCCGCCTGGCCGAGCCTGAGACATACTATGCCATCCGAGATCGCTATGCGGCCCGCATGGGGTACGGGATGCGGGTGGCCTCTGCCAGCGGGGAAAGCTTCGAACACTTCTACAATCAGTTTGGGTCACTGGCCTTTTTGACGGAAATCGGAACAAGTTTTCAACCGCCACCCACCGAGGTCCCGGCCGTGCTCGACCGGATCCGTCCCGGGTGGCAGTATCTGTTTGACCGCGGCCTGGGAGCGTCGCTACGGGGCCACATTATTGACGCCCAAACGGGTGCGCCAATCGGTCGGGCGACGATCAACCTTGACCGCGTGATCTTCACCGAAGGCGAAGTGCGACGACCCGAGCCCGTCTTTGGGCGGTTTCACTGGATCGTTGAACCGGGCATTTACACTGTGCGCATCGCGGCTCCGGGATTTCAACCTCAATCACATACCGTCATCGTCGGTGAGCAACCGGTCAGACTAGAGGTGCGTCTGGACCCCCAGTAATGCCCAGCCATCTGTAATCCTGCCTCGGCGAGAAAACGGCGATTTCCCTCTCTTTCAGCCACTGACGGACTCGTTCGCTGGTAAAAGGATCGGCGAGCCCAATTCTTCGCTCCATAAGCTATCGGAACAAACAATTTGACTCGCGGCGCGAGATCATGCTATTCGATGCGCCTCACATCAACAGCGCTCGGGAGGCGGTGAGGTGACAAAACATGGGTTGCAGTTGATTGTGCTTTTTGGACTCGTCGGGGTTGTCTTTCCTGTTCAGGCACAAAATCCGTCGCAGGAAGCTGAGATCGAACTGCTCAAGCAGCGGGTGCGCGAGCTGGAGGAGCAAAATCGCGCCATCCTGAAGGCGCTCGAAGAACTTCAGAGCCAGAGGCGCCAGACCGAAGGGGCTGCGCCCAAACCGGACATCCCAACAACGCCCGCCGGTACCGGTTCCCAAACGAATACATCCTCTTTTCGACAAGAGCCCGTTCGCTGGGGTGATCTCGTGACGGGCGAGAGCCGCTTGAAATTTTATGGATTCCTCCGTCTCGATCTGATTGCCGATGATTCTCGACCGGATAACAGCCAGATTCCTTTCTTCATCCTTTCGGAAGATCCACGCGTGGGACAAAAGGACAGTGGAGCATTTACGCTCCATCCTCGGCTCACCCGTCTGGGACTGAACTACAGGGGGCCCGTGGTGGATCGCCTCGGTCACGTGCAACTCGGCGGTCAGCTGGAACTCGATTTTCAAAACGGTGGTCGCGAGTCACGTCAGATCATTCGGATTCGTCATGCCAACCTGAGACTGAGCCGTGGCGCCTTCGGGCTACTCGCCGGGCAGACGTGGGATGTTATCTCGCCGCTTTTCCCCACGGTCAACAACGATACGCTCATGTGGAATGCGGGAAATCTGGGTGATCGGCGACCGCAGGTGATTTTCTCTTATGAACCGGCGTTTGAGCAGGGGCAACTCTCGGTCACGGGCGGGATAGGTTTGACGGGAGCCGTGGACGCGCTGGACCTCGACAATAACGGCTTTCGCGACGGAGAGGAATCGGCCCGGCCTCACGTCCAATTGCGCCTGGGAGCGGCTCGCAACAGTTGGGTGAAGGGACAGCGGGTGAGCATCGGGATCTGGGGACATCGAGGATTTGAACGGACGAGCCGACCGATTGCCGGTCGAACCGAGTTCCGCAGTCAATCGCTCGGATTGGACTATACGCTCCCGCTCCATGAACGCGTTGGCGTGCGAGGCGAAGCCTGGTTCGGCCGGAACCTCAGCGACATGCGTGGCGGTATCGGTCAGGGAATTAACACCGTGACCGGGAGCGCCATTCGCAGTCGAGGCGGATGGATCGAAGCGAGCATCAAGGTTCACTCGATCTTCACTCTTCACCCCGGTTTCACCATTGATGATCCCCGCGACGAGGATATTCCCCTGCAGGGGCGCACGCGCAATCGCGCCATCTGGATCGCCAACCGATTCGCTCTCGGCGGAGGATTTCTCATCGGAGCGGACTATCTCCGCTGGATCACCGATTACAAAGGGCTTCAGCGCGGTGCTGACCACCGGTTCAATCTCTTTCTGCAATACAGCTTTTAACTGACGCGCCACGCGCCGATCCGAGCAGGCGCAGCAATCTGAGGCGACACATAAGGGCTTCTCGATGAATCATGAAATGGAGGTGGAAGCAAGATGACCAGGAAAAGGAGCCTTGCCTTCGCATCGGTCCTGCTGGTCGCAGTTTTCGCGGCTGGCGTTCCGGTTCGACCGGATAGCCCGACCCCTCGTCTTCGCACCTTCGAGTTCACCTACGTCACGGAAGTAAAGGATATTCCGGCGGGTGCTCGCGAACTTTCGCTGTGGATCCCCTACCCCCAAAGCGATGAAAATCAAACGATCCGCAACATGACGGTCCGGTCCCCCTTTCCCACTCAGTTGACGCGCGAATCTGAATACGGCAACCAGATGCTCTATCTGCATCTGTCACCGCCACCGGAGAAGGGGTTCACTGTCGAAATGCGTTTCACCGTCGAGCGCCGGGAATACGTCCGAAAAGATTTTTCTCTGGTCAAGGCCGGCTATCAGGATCATTCCGATCCGAAATTGCGGCGCTGGCTGGAGCCCGATAAGCTCGTGCCCATTGACGGCAAGATTCGTCAAATGGCGCTTGAGGTGACGCGCGGTCACAAGACCGATCTGGAGAAGGCCCGCGCCATTTACGATTACGCAGTGACAAACCTCAAATACGACAAAAGTGGCACCGGATGGGGACGCGGCGACATTTACTACGCCTGCGATGTCAAACGGGGCAATTGCACCGATTTTCATGCCGTGTTCATTGGCTTCAGTCGCGCCGTCGGCATCCCTGCCCGCTTTGAGATCGGGTTTCCCCTGCCCCCTGATCGCACCGAGGGAGAAATCGCCGGCTATCATTGCTGGGCGCAGTTTTATCTCAAAGGCTACGGCTGGGTCCCCGTGGATGCCTCGGAAGCGAGCAAGAATCCGGCCCTGCGCGACTATTTCTTCGGGGCTCATGATGAGCATCGGGTACTGTTCACCATCGGTCGGGATATTCGCCTGAGTCCGCCGCAAAAGGGCGAACCCCTCAACTACTTCATCTATCCGTATGCTGAGGTGGATGGCAGGCCGTTCGCCCAGATCGGCAGGAAATTCTACTTCCGCGACGTTCGCGCGGAGACCCGAAATTAGAGGAGTGTAGAGCGATTCTGCTCCTTTCCTGGGAGCGCCCGCATCGCCGGAACAAGCGCGCCGGATGCGGACGCTCTCAGGAGAGACTCCTCTGCAAACTGTTTTGGAACATCGCGAGCCCGCCGAGAGGCTCCCGGGCGGGGGCATCAGATTCGCGCAAGCGCCTGATCGAGGTCGGCGATGATGTCCTCCACATCCTCGCAGCCGACGGACACACGCACCAATCCGTCGGTGATTCCCAGCCGTTGACGCTCCTGCGGAGGAACAATCGCGTGCGTCATGGTCGCCGGATGCGAGATGAGCGTCTCCACACCGCCGAGACTCTCGGCCAGAGAGCACAGGCGCACGCTTTCGAGCACCGTCCTGGCCTTCTCCAGCGATCCCACATCGAAGGAGATCATTCCGCCGAAACCCGACATTTGACGACAGGCCAGCTCATATTGCGGATGCGATGGCAACCCCGGATAGTGCACGCGGGTGACTTTGGGATGCTCGCTCAAGAAGGCCGCCACCGCCCGCCCGTTAGCATCGTGCTGGCGCATCCGTAACGGCAACGTCTTCACCCCTCGAAGGACGAGCCAGGCATCCATCGGTGAGATGATCGCTCCGGCGGCGTTTTGAACGAACTTCAGTTTGAGGGCATCCTCCTCATCCTTGACGATGACCGCTCCACCGACGCCATCGCTATGGCCGTTGAGGTATTTCGTCGTCGAGTGGATGACAATGTCCGCTCCGAGTTCCAACGGCCGTTGAAAATAGGGGCTCATAAATGTGTTATCCACCGCCACCTTCACGCCGGCGCGATGAGCAATCTCCGATGCCGCCCGGATGTCGGTCAACACCATGACGGGATTGGTCGGTGTTTCCAGAAAGACCATCCGGGTCGAGGGGCGGAGAGCACGCTCAATATTCTCGGCAACCGACGTATCCACGTAGCTGAATTCCAGGCCGTACTTCCGCAGCACATACTCGAAGAGGCGAAACGTTCCACCATACGTGTTGTCGGAGACGACGACATGGTCGCCCTGCTTAAGCAACGCCTGCATGAGTGCGTTAATGGCCGCCAACCCGGAGGCGAAGGCGAAGGCCGCCGTCCCCCCTTCGAGGGCAGCGAGATTGCGTTCCAGTGCAAATCGGGTCGGGTTCTGCGTCCGCGCATACTCGTAGCCCTTGTGTTTGCCCAACCCCTCCTGAGCATAGGTTGACGTCTGGTAGATGGGAACCGTTACGGCTCCGGTAGCGGGGTCGGGTTCGCTTCCGACGTGAATTGCTTTGGTTGAAAATTTCATGGCCGACACTCCTCTGTCCCATATTTATAGAGATGGTTCTCGCACATCTGGCAGCCGTGATACTACAGGGGCCGCTCGCTGAGCGTCAAGAAAGAACGCGGGAGAGACCGGTCGAGGAGCAGAAGCTTGTGCAACACTTTTCCATCGCTGTTGACCGAAAGCGGACGGGCATCTTCGTTGACAGAGGGGACGAGCGTCCCTAGAATTGCCGCTCGTGTGATGAAAAAATGCCGAGTTCGCTGTGAGAAATTTGATGCAGATCCAAGACCTGGAGACACCGGCCGTCATCGTTGATCTCGACGTTGTGGCGCGAAATCTTCGGCGAATGGCCGAGTACTGTCGGCGTCACGGACTTGCTCTCCGTCCGCACACGAAGACGCACAAAATTCCCGAACTCGCTCGCCGACAGATTGAGAGCGGAGCCGTCGGCATCACCGTGGCCAAACTGGGTGAAGCCGAAGTGATGATTGACGCTGGACTTGACGATGTGCTCATCGCCTATCCGATTGTCGGACAGAGGAAGGCCCGGCGGTTGGCCGAGCTGGCGAGCCGAGCGCGATTGACCGTCTCGCTTGATTCGGAGGAATCGGTTCGGGCCATCTCCGACGAAGCCGCCCGCTGCGGCGTCACCGTAGGCGTTCTCGTTGAACTCGACGTGGGATTCCGCCGCTGCGGCGTGACGAGGGCCGAGGAGGCGGTGGCTCTGGCCCAAACGACGCTTGATCTCCCGGGCGTGGAATTTCGCGGTCTCATGTTCTACCCCGGGCATTTCTGGGTCGTTGGCGAGGCCCGCCAGCGACTTCTCGGCTCCGTCAACGACTTTCTCCGGCGCGTCTACGATGCGTTCGAGCGCGAGCGCATTCCCATCCCCGTGGTCAGCGGTGGCTCGACGCCGACGGCCTTCATTTCTCACGAATTCGCAGGCGTCACCGAGATCCGCCCGGGCATGTACATTTTCAACGATCGCAATATGGTGGCGCTGGAGGTCGCTCGACCGGAGGATTGTGCTCTCTCGGTCATCACGACCGTTGTCAGCACGGCCGTTCCCGGTCGCGCCATCGTGGACGCGGGATCCAAGACGCTGTCGTCCGATGGATTCCGCGCCGGTGACCGGCAGGGCTTCGGCTACGTTCGTGAGGACCCGGACGCGGTGATCGAGTCGCTGTCGGAAGAACATGGGATCATCAACATCAGCCGGTCGTCCCGTCGGTATCGCGTAGGCGAGCGGCTGACCATCATTCCCAATCATGTTTGTGCCACGGTGAATCTGCATGATGAGATCTATGCCGTGCGTGGGGATGGGGTTGAGACCGTGTGGTCGGTGGCCGCGCGAGGAAAGGTCCGATGATGTTGCTCACATCCCCATCGCCCCCGGCCCGGGGGACCGCCGATGCCGAGCGGATCTTCCCCACATCCCCCGACCCCGAAAGCCAATGGACTTACGGAGGTGGAGACGTATGAATCGCCGCCAGGCTCTCACAACTATTGCCGGATCATGTCTTGTTGCCGGGATGGCCCCGATGATCAATCGCGGGCGGTATCGCCTCTTCGCTCAGTCGGCCCGCGAATACTCCGCACGAACAATCGAACTTGTCGGTCGCTCACTCGTCATAGACATGCTGAGCCCGCTCGTCCTCAGTCAGTCGAGGATGCGCAAGCTGCTGAGCGATCCGGCCAGCCTCACTCCGGCTGATATTCAACGCTACAAGGAGTCCGGCATCACCGTCTTTCACGTCGCCGTGGGAGTGGGGGGCCGGGAGGCCACGCTCAATGTGCTGCGGTATGTGGCCGGATGGAACGGGTTCATCGCTCACCACAGCGACCATTTCACCCGCATTGATAGCCCGGCCACACTCGACGCCGTCAGGCGATCGGGAAAAATCGGCATCCTCATCGGCGTTCAGAATTCCGAGCATTTCCAGACGCTCGACGATGTGGATATGTTTTTCGGACTCGGCCAGCGAGTCTCTCAATTGACCTATAATGCCCGCAATCTCATCGGCAACGGAAGCACCGAACGCCGGGACGATGGCCTCAGCGATTTTGGCGTGGCGATTGTTGAACGGATGAACAAAGTGGGGATGGCTGTTGATGTTTCCCACTGCGGCGATCGCACGACGCTCGATGCGTGTGAGGTCTCGAAAAAACCCGTTCTCATCACTCACTCCAACTGTCGCGCCCTGAATCCTAATCATCCCCGGTGCAAGACGGACGAGGCCATCACTCGAATGGCCAAGACCGGCGGGGTGATGGGGATCACCGGCGTGCGCATGTTCGTGAAGGCCGATGAACCCACGACCATCGAGCACGTCCTCGATCATTTCGACCATGTCGTACGGCTGGTTGGGATCGAGCATGTCGGCATCGGGAGCGACGTTGATCTCGATGGCTATGACGACCTGCCCCCGGCGGAACTCAGAGCGTTGAGGGCGAGCTATAAAGGGAGTTATGCCTTCCGCGACAAGATTGACATTGAGGGGCTCGACCATCCCAAACGCATTTTCGATTTGACCGAAGGACTCATCCGTCGAGGCTACAGCGATCGGCACATCGAGCTTATCCTCGGAGGGAATTTCGCTCGCGCTCTTAAAGAGATCTGGACCGTTGGTTAATGTCGTGGGTGGGACCGCCGGCGCCGCCTCACGTTAGGACGAGCGGTGACACCGACCGTATATGAGGGCATGGCCCCGAAGAGGGTGTGCACATAGTGAGCACCGATGACGACGCACCGTAACCGCTCCCGTGTGCGCAAGAATCACAATGAGGGGAGGTCTGCAACTATGAAACAGCGACTATGGATTCGAGCACTTCTTGCTGTCCTTATAACATCGTGCGTCGTGGCCGGACAGCAACCCTCATTCCAGAGCCTGGACGAGTACATCACGCGCGCGATGCGAGAGTGGGAGGTCCCCGGTCTGGCCCTCGCCATCGTCAAAGATGATGCTCTCGTTTATGCCAAAGGGTACGGCGTGCGCACCCTGGGCCGGCCGGAGCCGGTCACGGAACACACGATCTTCGCCATTGGCTCCGCCTCCAAGGCATTCACGGCCGCCGCGCTCGGAATGCTGGTGGATGAGGGAAAAATCTCCTGGGATGATCCCGTCACAACTCACCTGAAAGGATTTCAACTCTTCGACCCCTATGCTACCCGCGAATTGACCGTGCGGGATCTTCTGTGCCATCGGAGCGGGCTCGACCGCGCGGAAATGCTCTGGTACGGATCCGACTACAGCCGGGAGGAAATTCTCCGTCGCGTGCGCTTCCTCAAACCGAGCTGGAGCTTTCGCAGCCGATTCGGCTACCAGAACATCATGTACCTGGCAGCCGGCCAGATCATTCCCGCCGTCACCGGCAAGAGCTGGGATGAATTCATCCGCGAGCGCATCTTCACACCGCTCGGCATGAGGGAGAGTACGACGAGCATCACCGAACTGAAGAAATTCAGCGATGTCGCCACGCCGCACGCCAAAATTGACGATGTGGTGCGAGCCGTTCCCTGGCGCAATATTGATAACATCGCGCCGGCCGGTTCCATCAATTCCACCGTCGTGGATATGGCCCAATGGGTGCGCCTCCATCTGAACGAGGGGCGCGCGGGAAAGGAGCGCCTGCTCAGTTCCGGCGTGGTGAAGGAGATGCAAAAATCCCATACCATCATCCCCTATGAGCCCCCGTTCTCACTGGGCACGCCGGAAGCGCACTTCCTCGATTACGGTCTGGGCTGGTTCCTTCACGACTATCGCGGTCGCAAAATCGTTCAGCACGGGGGTAACATTGATGGCATGAGTGCGCTCGTGGCGCTCGTGCCGGAGGAGCGATTGGGACTTGTCATTCTCACCAATCTCAATGGAACGTTCTTGCCCTATGCGCTCATGTATCGGATCTTCGACCTCTACTTTGGTGGGGGAGAGAAGGATTGGAGCGCCGAACTTCTCAAAACATTCAAGGCCTTTATGGCCGAGCAACGAGAAGCCGAGAAGAAGATTGAAGAGAGCCGGGTGTCCGGAACAAAGCCCTCGCTCGCGCTGGAGCAGTATGCCGGAACCTACACCAATGAGATGTACGGGGAGATGAAAGTGGAGACGGAGGCGGGAAAACTCACCCTTCGATTCGGCAGCGGGCGGGTCGCCGATCTCGAGCACTGGCACTACGATACATTCCAGGCGCGCTGGCGAGACCCTCTATTTGGGAAAACGCTCGTGACGTTTCGGCTCAATCCCCGGGGCAAAGCGGAAGAGGTGACGGCTGCGCTTCCCGGCATGAGCGATGTTATTTTCAAACGAACGGCGGAGAAGGCCGAGGCCGTCCCTGCAATCACCCTGACTGAAACTGATCTCCAGCGATTTGTCGGACGCTATGCCCTTGACGCTCCGCCTCTAGAGATCAGCATCGAACTTGTTGGCGGCCGGCTCAAAGCGGTCGTGCCGGGCCAGCCCGTGTACACGCTCGTGCCCGTCGCCCCCACGCGCTTTCAGATTCAAGGGGCGCCGCCCGGTTTCTTCATCCAGTTCGATCTAGCGGAGGGAAAGGTCAAAAGCCTGACTCTCGAACAGGGACCGGGTCCGAGGGTAACGTTCCGACCGAAGAGCTGAGCGAATGGTCGGCTGAGAATCTCCCCGCTGCGACGTGAGGATCAACTGCCGGTGAACAGGGACCGATTTCCCATTTGGCTCCCCGCCGGATCACCCCCTCGTCCGGCAGGGGAAGGCACGAAGGTTTGTGCTACACTGTCGGCGCCGATGTAGCGCAGACTTTCGAGTTCGCGAAGCGGCGCACGCGGGATGGCCTGCACTACAAACGGCGTAGGTGCGAAAGTCCGCACCACACTTTCGGAGGAGGTGAACGATGGGAAAGAAACTCACAGTAAAGGTCGTGGTCGCACTCGTCTGCTGCGCCCTGATGGGCACGGCTCTCGGTTTGGCTCAATCGCCGTCGGCAGCGGCCAATCGCCTGACGGCTATGGATGTTTTTCAGTTGGAGCTGGCGAGCGATCCGCAAATTTCGCCCGACGGAAAGCGCATCGTCTACGTTCGCCAGTTCAGTGATGTCATGACGGACCGTCGCTACTCGAACCTCTGGATCATTAATGTGGATGGGACAGACCATCGTCCATTGACGACGGGCAATTACAACGACACGTCGCCGCGATGGTCTCCCGATGGGACGCAGATCATCTACATCTCGAATCGCGACGGCTCGCCGCAGATCTATCGCCGGTGGATGGACACGGGACAGACGGCCAAGGTCACGAATGTGACGTCACCCCCAAGTGGCATCGCCTGGTCACCTGACGGCAAGTGGATTTCCTTCGCCATGCATGTTCCCGAACCGCCGCCGACAATTGCCAAGCTTCCCACGCCGCCCGAAGGAGCACGGTGGGCCGAGCCGGCCCGTGTGATTGATAAGCTCGTTTATCGGTTCAATGGCATCGGCTATCTCAAGCCGGGATACACGCATCTGTTCGTCGTTCCGGCTGACGGCGGCACGCCGCGTCAAATTTCCAGCGGGAAATTTCATCACGGGGGCATCGGCTTCAATGCCAGTGAGGCGGTGTGGACGCCCGATGGCAAATTCCTCATCATATCGGCCAATCGCCACGAGGACTACGAGGTGGAAGCTCGCAACACCGACATCTACGAATTCTCGGTGACTGACGGATCGGTACGGGCGCTGACCACCCGTAAAGGACCCGACGGCTCGCCGGCCATTTCGCCCGATGGACGACTGATCGCGTATGTGGGCTATGATGATCGTTATCAAGGCTACCAGGTGACCAAGCTCTACGTGATGAACCGTGATGGGAGTGGCTCGCGCGTCATTTCGGCATCGCTGGATCGGGATGTGGCCAGCCCCCGCTGGGCGCCGGACGGAAGCGCCATCTACTTCCTCTCGGACGATCAGGGGAATACCGGTCTGTACGTTGCCAGCCTGGACGGGAAAATCCGGCGACTCGTGAACAACGTCGGCAGCGGGATGAGCGCCTACAGCGGAGGGGGAGCGTTCACCCTGGCCCGGAATGGGACCTTCGCCTTCACCTATAAGACGCCCTATATCCCCGGTGACATCGCAGTGGCGAGCATCACCGATCCGACCCCGCGCATCCTCACCGCCGTTAACGAGGATCTCTTCGCCACCCGGAAGCTCGGACGGGTGGAAGAAATTTGGTACACATCATCCAAGGACGGTCGGCGGATTCAGGGATGGATCATAACGCCGCCCGATTTCGATCCCACCAAGAAGTATCCCCTCATCCTGGAGATTCATGGCGGACCCTTCGCCAACTATGGCGACCGATTCGATCTGGAGAAGCAACTGATGGCTGCCAGCGGCTACGTCGTGCTTTATACGAACCCGCGAGGGAGCACGAGCTATGGTGAAGAGTTCGGCAACCTCATCCATCACGCCTATCCCGGCGATGATTTTTACGATCTCAATTCCGGCGTGGACGCCATGGTGGCCAAAGGGTACATTGATCCCGATCAGCTTTTCGTGACCGGCGGCAGCGGCGGTGGCGTGCTGACCTGCTGGATGATCGGGCGTACGACGCGATTTCGCGCTGCTGTCACGGTTTATCCGGTGATCAACTGGTACAGTTTCGTTCTCACGACCGACATCCCCTGGACGGTGAAATACTGGTTCCCCGGTTTCCCCTGGGACCACGTCGAGCACTACGAGAAGCGATCTCTTTTGTCGGTGGTGAAGAACGTCAGGACGCCGACGATGATTCTCACGGGCGAGGCCGATTATCGCACGCCGATGTCGGAGTCGGAGCAATACTATGCGGCGCTCAAGCTGCTCGGTGTGGAGAGCGTTCTCGTGCGTGTTCCGGACGAGCCGCACGGGATTTCGCAGCGACCCAGTCACCACATCTCAAAAATCCTCCACATCATCGGGTGGTTCGATCGGCACCGGAAACCCTCAGGCGTTGTCGAAGCAAACACCACCTCACGGTGACCGATGGGGAGTGAACCCTCGGCGAAGGTCGGGGGCCCGAACTGGCTCCCGACCCAGGAGGAGTGATATGAAGCTCACGCACTGTCAGAGAAGTGGAGGCTCAACCTGGCTGGGCTTCAGGAAGATTCCTGTTGTGCGAGAAGCGTTCGCATCAGTCGCACGACATCCTGCTGGTGGAAGGGCTTCTCCAGGAAGCGACTTCCAGTCTGCTGCAAAAAGGCGCGTGTATCCGTACTGATCACATCGCCGGTGATGAAGACGATTTTCTTAGCCAATGTCCCATTGAATCGCTTCAGTTCCTGGTAAAGCTGCTGGCCATTGACCAGCGGCATCTTGACGTCGCAGAAGATTAAGTCGTAGACCCGGCTCCTGAGTTTGGCCAAAGCTGCGCGGCCATCGGTGGCCGTTTCAACCGAGTGACCTTCGCTCGCGGCGATAGTCTGGAGAAGTCGGACGATGCTCGGTTCATCGTCAATGACGAGAATCTGTTTGGGCGCAGTCGGCGGAAGAGACTGAACCTCGTCCGGTTCCGATGAAGGGTGTTCATTGAGTTCCGTAACGAGGGGAAGCTCGATGACGAACTCCGCTCCTCCCTCGGAGCGGTTTCCGGCGGAGATTCTTCCGCCATGCTGCTCGATGATGCTATGGGAGATGGACAAGCCCAGGCCCGTTCCCTGACCGACCGGCTTGGTGGTGAAGAAGGGCTCGAAAATACGATGGAGAAGATCTGGCGGAATTCCCGGTCCGTCGTCCGCCACGATGATTTCAACCAGGGTATTTGTGTGCGATGGCAGATCGGCGGACGCCGGTCGTTGGCCGTTGGAAGGCTGTGAGGCCGGCGAGACTTCACCCGTGAGGGACTTGCAGTCGTGCTCCGGTCGAAGAGCCTTCACCCGCGTGCGAACGAATAGATGGCCGCCACCATGCGCCTGCATGGCCTGTTCCGCGTTAATGATGAGGTTGAGGAAAACCTGCTGAAGTTGCGCTCCATCAGCGACGATGAGAGGCAATTGCGGGTCGAAGTCAGTGACGATCTCAATGTTATTCACCTTCAGTTCGTAGGAGCGCAGGGCCAGGGTGCGCTCCATCAGCTCGTTGATGTTGACGGGGGATCTCTCCACTGGATGCTGGCGAGCGAAGGCGAGCAAGTTGCGGACAATCTGACTGGCCCGTCGAGCTGCTTCGTGGATGGCCGTGAGTCCTTCTTCCAGCAACTCTTCTGGCGGATGGGACTGCTGGCACAACAACTCGCTGTAGCCGATGACAGTGGTCAGCGGGTTATTCAACTCGTGAGCGATCCCCGAAATGAGCTGCCCGAGGGCAGCCATCTTCTCGGTGTGAAGGATCTGCTGCCGGAGCCGGTGTGACTCCGTCATATCCCGAACGATGATCAGAACAGCCGGTTTTCGCCAGTAGTCAATGGCGCAGGCGTTCAGGTTGACGGGGATCGCCGTCCCGTCTTTGCGCACCATCATGATATCTAGCGGAGCAGTCATCCCCTGAGGAGATCTCCACAGGTGGTGACGAGCAACCGTTTCCCGATCACGAGGATGAACCAGATCAAGGAAGCAGAGGTGGCGTATTTCCTCCGCCGTGTAGCCGAACAAGGCCAATCCGAAGGGATTGAGATATTGGAACCGTCCGTCCTGAACGATGGCGACGGCATCGTTGGCACTATCAATGAGTGTCCGGAACTGACGCTCAGACTCGCGGAGCTTTTCCGCTTGATGACGGGTTTCGTTGAGGAGTTCGGCGACATCTCGATATAAGGCGGCATTTTCAATGGCCACACCGATGATATCGCCCGCGGCGGTGAGGAACTGCCGGGCATCAGCATCAACCTGTTTGGGGTGAGGGTGAACTATGAGCAGGACTCCCAGGGTGCGACCCTTCGACCGAAGAGGGATGGCGGCGAAAAACCAGTATCCCTCGCGCCGCAAGGATCGGCTGAGCGGATGACCATCTCCGGTGGGTATTTCGCCGACAGCCGGTTCTCCTGTCTGCATCACCCGGCCGATACAGGTGTCGCCGGGATTAATGCGTTCGATCTGCGATACCGTGGCCGGTGAAATTCCCGCAGACGCCTTCAGAGTCAAATCCCCCGTAAAAACATCGGTGAGGAAAATCATCCCCGCATCACACTCCATCAGATGGAGGACTTGCGAGATGGCGCTCTCGAGCGTTTCCTGAAAATCGAGAGACTGACTGACCGATGAGGCGATGGAGTTAAGGGCAGCCAGTTGTCGGCTATGTTCGACGATGCGGCGACTCCACTGGAGGATCCGCTCGTGCGTCTGAGTCGAAGCGACATTCTCTTGCATCCGATCTTGCCACATCATAGGTCATCCCTTTGCGGGAGAGAGTCCCCCCTGGGGTCTCCCCTGCTCTCCCTGTCCTCTTCTCCTCCTACTTGGATGGATGAGCGGCCGAGCGAATTTAATACACGTCCATTGCAAAAATTCTCGATTAGCGGACGGCTCCGAGGACATCAATGCGGCCCCGTCCGAGGAGTCCGGCATAGCCGGGATTAAGACGGTCAATATTGACGGCGCTTCGGAGGATGGCCCAGCGGACGTTCCACCGCCCGGCTGAGATCACCAGAGCTGCTTCGCCGCTGACGAAAGCCGCCGCGTAGGATGTACCGCTGCCCCAGCCAAAGCGCCCACCGGGAAAGGCGCTGTAGATGGAGACGCCGGGGGCAGAGACGTCAATATGGCTGCCGTAATTGGAGAAGGGGGCCTTGACATCACCGCTGTCCGTTGCAGCAACGGCCAAAACATCGTCGTCCGAAGCCGGATACTCAGGAGAACTCGTGCTGTCATTGCCGGCTGAGGCGACGAGAATGACGCCGTGTCGAGCAGCATAGTCAACGGCCGCCCGCAGGACTTCAGGTCCGGAGGAACCGGGGATACCGAAGCTCATGTTGATCACATCGGCTCCCGCGCGGACGGCGTACCGGATCGCCGTTGCCACCTCGGAGATCTTCCCGATCCCGTCTGGGTCGAAGGCCCGAATCGGCATCAATCGGGCACGCGGAGCGATGAGACCAACAATGCCAGCGACCATCGTCCCATGCCCGTAGGCCATCCCGCCGGGCACTTCTGCCGGGTTCCGATCCTTATCAACGAAGTCGAAGCCCCTGACCAGCCGTCGTGCCGCGATGGCCGGATGACCGGCATCAATGCCGGTATCTATGACGGCGACTGTGACGCCTTCTCCTTGAGCAATAGCCTGTGCCTCCTCCGCCCGAATGAGGGTAACCGCGTACTGCCCGAAGTAATCCGTCGGGGACAAGCCATCAACAAAAGCTACGCTGCGTTGATCAACAAACGCGACACTGCGTTGTTCTACTTCCGGCACTCTCACCCAGTAGTTGGGTTCGGCGGACCGCACGTCCCCGTCGGCCCGCAGTTGGTTGATTACCTGCCAGGCAGTTGCGGGTGAGGTGTAGGAGAAGACATAGAAATCATCCTCCAGATCGCCGATGAGTTGCAGGTTATGTCGTCGCGCAACGGTCAACGCACTCCGACCCGGCCTGAGCTGGCAGATCACCTCTCCCCCGCCTCGCTGACGCTGCGCGTGAGCCACGAGCTGATCCCCCGATGTCGTTCCTTCGGAGGGAACCAGCATGGGTGCTCCGGCAAGAAAGAGCATGAGGATCGAGCCTCCGACGACCATCACGACTCTACTCTTCCCTCTCCTTTTCATATGAAAACTCCTCCTTCTCGCAGTTGTCGTTCTGTTTGGAGGCGTCGCCATTAAGATGCTCCCATGAGGATAAATGGTGCCCAAAAATAAGGGTGATGGTACTGACCCTTGACCGCCAGTTGAGCCTGTCGCAGAGCTGCCCGCTTCGAAAGCCCCCCTTTCAATCCGGCGTAAAACTCCCGCATGAGTTCCGCCGTCGAACGATCGTTCACCATCCACAAGCTGACAACAAGTGACGGAGCACCGGCGTAGAGGAATCCACGCATCAACCCGAAGAGCTCATCTCCCGGGAAGACCTCGTTCATTCCCGTCTCGCATGCGCTCAGGGTGACAAGCTCCGCCTGGAGGTTGAGGGTGAAAATATCATAGAAATTCAGCCACCCATCACCGACCTTCAAGGCAGAGAACATGGGATTATCCCGGCGAAAGACTCCATGAGCAGCCAGATGAACGAGGCGACATCGAGAGGCGCAGTGTCGCACTTTCTCCAGCGTCGCCTCGGGGCCGCGCAGAACTTGTGCCTCTTCCCACAGTGATTTCACCGCCGCCACTTCCTCCTCGATGAAAGGGGCGTTTTCGTCAGGGACGCCAACGATGAGAATTTCCGTCCCCACGCGCTGCGTGCGCGCTTTATCCGAACAGAGTTTGTAGACGCTGGCGCTGGGGCAATAGGAAATCTCATACTGTTCGATCAAATAGCGCTCACCATCATGGAGGGCGTGGAAGGGGACATAGTGCAGGAAATCATGGGGAACAAAAATAATCTTCTTTCCCGCCAGCACCGGGGCAATAGGTTGAACGAGGGCTTCATGCAGCTTTTGCAGATAGCGACGAGTGAGAAACTCGACGTTCTCCTGATGAGCGCGGATGTAGCTTTCGCTGAGAGTAAACTTGTCCAGGTAAAACTTCAACCGCCGGAGTAAGGGCGTGATGACATGCAAGCTGGTGATGTCATTGAAAACGTGAATCTCCTCGCGGCTGAGGCTGAAAGCCTTAACTCTTCCGTCAACTGAAAAGTACTCGATGAGAACTTCATCCGGGGCCAGGCACTGGCGGACCTCACGGGCATCAAACTGAGGTGCCGTATGAAGCAAAGCATACTCAGCATCTTCCAAAGAGAGGCGGCGTGCCAGGCGGGCCAGTTGTTTCTCCCGCTGGCGTACCTCCTCATGCAGATGCATGCCAAGCCAGGCGGGACGCTGTTGCGCCCGGCTCTCATAATGGTTCATCCGGTTGTAATACCAATCCAGCTCTTCGCGGAGGCGATTCCACTGGCGATAGAGGCGCTCGACCGACGGGTCCTTGACTTTGCCGGGAATGGTGCGATTCATCGCCAGCAGTTCGACGAGCGACCGCGATTTTGCCGCTTCCACATAGGTGAAGGCTTCTTCTACCTTCGCTTGGGTTCCCGCGCGCAAACACAGCTCGACCAGATCCTCGTAGACGCGCAACTTGTCCTTGAGAAACGAACACTTGTACTCATCCAAACGGATGCTCGAGCGCAGGGACTCCAGATAGGTGATCGCCTGCCGGTAATGATGATAGGCCTGTTGCTCCTGACCGGCCTTTTGCATCGAATGGCCGAGCAGATGCAAGCACTGATACTTGAGCCAGGGGACCTCGGCATCGCCGATCAGTTGAAGGGCCGACTGACAGAGGGTTCCCGCTTCGTCCAGATCACCCAGGAAGAATTTCAACCGCGCCAGTTGCAATTCGGCATAAGCGGCTTTGGCCGACAGATTCTGTTCTCCGAAGAGCCGGCGCGCTTCAGCGCATAACCGCAGCGCCTGATCCCACTCATGCCAGTGCGTGAGCAGATCGCTCAGATAGATATCGGTCAGCGCCGTATAGACATCATTGCCTTCGGCGAGGAAGCCGCGCCGGGCTTCCTGAAGAGCTTGTTCGGCTGCCCGGAAGTTGTTCAGATGCGTGTACGCAATCCCCATGTACATCTGGGCCTTGGCGCGCTCATAGGTCATCCGCATCTCGGAGAATTTTTCCGCCGCCAATCGGGCGGATTCGAGCGCGTCCTCATAGGTGTTAAGTTGAAGATAGACCTCGGCCATATCAAGATCGCACAGGGCATCGAGAAGTGTATCCCCAAGCTCCAGCGCCCGCGCTCGCACCGAGGTGAACAACTTCAAACTTTCCTGAAAGCGCCCGCGGAGGAAGTACAACCAGGCAATGCTGTAGTCGGTCTGGTTGACAAGCTGTGGCATGTCCAGGCGCTCGTAGCCCTGCCGCGCCTGTGCGTAAAGCGCCAGGGCCTTTTCAAATTCGTTGAGCTGCGTGTACTGATTGGCCATGCTGAAGCGGGCGTGAGCCAGCCCGAACTCATCCTCGTGAGCGGCAAACGTCGCCTCCGCGCGCCGGTAATAGTCCAGAGCCTCTCGGTAGCGGTCTTGCCGGTGATAAATATTGCCGACGTTGAGTTCAAGTTGCGCCAGGAGAATCTCCTCGCCGTGACGATGAAAGACTTCGCGGGCGCGGGCGGCAACCTCCAGGGCTTCCTCATAGCGACCCAGATACATCAGGGCGTCTACCTTCGCACGGGCAATGCGGGCCGCATCCACTTCACGTCCCGCTTCCTCATAGATCCGCTCGGCCTGCTCGTAAAACTCAACCGCTTCGGGGTAGCGGCCGGTAAAGTGCATGGCCAGCGCACAAGCATGATGCGCCTGAGCCAGGCCTAAAGGATCATCACAAAACCGGGCGGCTGCTTGAGCGATCTCCGCCAGGGCAACTGCTCGATGCAGGTCCGCCCGGATCAGACGAGCCACTTCCTCCTTGAGGCGTTGAATGACCGAGGCGCTTATCGGCCCTCGCCGATACCGCAGAAGCCGGTTGAACTCCTCCACTCCCGAGAGCCGCAAAAGCTGCTGTGAAAATTCCCCCTCGGTCCATGCCATCGGTGAAGCAAACTGTTCCATGATCAACTCTCGCGCCCCTCGCGGGTCGTTTTCTGCCCGAAAGATCGAACAATCGCCGGAAGGTCGGGGATGTAGATGGCCTGATCCTTCAATCGAATCCTCAGATCGTAGACCCCTTCCTGCACGCCATCGAGAATGAACTCGCCGAAGACATTGGCCTGCGTGATATGGGCCAGTGTCGAAGCCTTCACCAGCTCGACGGTCGCATGGGCGACCGACCGAAGGTCATTGGTGATGGGCATGGATTGGCCGATGATGTCAACGGCATCCTTGGCTTCAATATAGTCCACCGACAGGTCAACATCGTAGTCGCCCGCCCGATAGAGGAACTGTCGAGACATCGGCCAGGTACCTCGTAAGCCCAGAAGCCGCCCCTCCGCAAAGCTATCCACAACGAGCACGGCCAGCGTGGCCCGTTCCTCGGCCGATGGCTGCAACTGCCGATGGTGCCGATACAGGGCTTGTGCCTGACGCCGCAACCAGATTGGAGGGTCAATAAGACAGGGATCCCAAACTGCCGAAAGGAGCTTCCGAATCTGGGTCAAGCGATGGCGACAGCTTTCACACCCCGCTTCCAGATGTCTGCGAATCTCCTCAAACGACCGTGAGAGAGGGTCAGGCCAGGTCGCCCTCTCATCGTCGTTTTGCTGGGCGAAGGCTAAAAGCTCTTCCACCGTCGGACACATGATGCCGCCTCCTCGCATTGAACGACTAACCTGCTTTCCAATTTAATGGTGCAGCTACCCACCAGGAAAAATTCCCCCAGAATGATTAAAAACCCAGTTCCGTTAGGATTCGCAGGAGTTTCCTCAAGCAACGCCCCCGCTTGGGGCCGATAGTCGAGACCGATAATCCCAGCTCCCGAGCAATCTCCTCGTAAGACCAGAACTCTTTCTCATAAAAGAGGTATGTGAGGAGCCGACGGCACGGCTCCTGCATCATGGAGAGTGCTCGCCGGACCAGATGCTCCCGCTCCATTCGCTCGATGACTTCATCGGGAAGGAGTTGTTCATCGGGCAGCTCAGCGACTTCTTCCTCAACCTGATCCAGGCTGACAACCGGAGCCGATTGTCTCCGCCGCACCCGATAACACTGCCGCAGCGTCACCGTCGTCAACCAGGAACTCAGTTTGGATTCATCGCGCAGATTCTCCAGATCCTGCAGCAGGACCAGGCAGACCGACTGGAAGACATCAGCTACATCTTCTGGAGGAAGGTTCGCCCGCCACGCAATGGAATAGATGAGACTCCCATAGCGGTCGAGCAAAGCTTCCCAGGCGTCGGCGTCACCTTTCAAGCATCTCTTGATTAAAGCGCGATCTGATTCCTGGTGATAACCCGTGGTGTGCGAGAGATCGGCCAGATAGAGGTCGAGACCTTCACTCGTTCGATTCGCCATAAATGATCTCACTGACACGCGACGCTCCACCAGGCGGGTTGACCCCACTTTCTACTCCTTCGCTCCCATCTGGTTGATTATAACCGCGTGGCCATGGCAAAGGCATCCGCCTTCTGGAGTATTCTCGTCGGAAAGATGGAGTGTTTTCTGAGAGATTTTTCGAATAAGTCCTCACCTCCAGCCCGCTGGCTTGTCTTCCGCGTGCAGACTCACAAGGATACTCCCGGGCCGACGTCGCTTTCGCCGATGACGACGGAAAGCCGATCTCCATCGCTTGAAGAAGAGAAGCCATGTTCTTTATACTGACAGCGACGTGAGCGCGGAGGGTTAGCCTAATTGGTAAGGCACCGGTCTTGAAAACCGGCGGGCGAAAGCCCTTGTGGGTTCGAGTCCCTCACCCTCCGCCATTCGGTGAGATTGAGTGGAAAGATTATTCCCCCGCGCGCTTAGGATCCCTGGGAGGCTTCCCTGTCGGGAGAGTTCATTCAGGAAGTCCGGGCTGCCGCCGTGGAGCGCTGAATTCTCGCCATACGGGATAGATACGGCAGGAGGAGGCGATCGCCGATCATCCGTTGTGCATCTGTGGTCATTTCAGGAAGGGCTCACTCACATGGCCCACGCGACAAAAGAACGATTGGAAAAGGGTACGATAGAGACGATCGGAAAAACGGTGTCAATCCGTGAACCCCGTGACATTCGAGCGTATAGTAGATGACAGAACTCCCGCATCACAATTTCGATTGTTCGCTGCCGGAGGTAATCGCCGATGACCGGTCTCGGTCATCGGCGATTACAGGACCACGACTACCACTCCACTCGGAAGCCGAACTGGATAAAGCGCGGCTGATTGAACTGGGTGTTGAGGACTCCGAACGCCGTCGGGTTTTGTAGATCGAGCGTCGGATCAGCTAGCTCCAGGTGGTTGAAGGCGTTCAGCATATCGAAGGTGAAGACAAGGCGCACGCTCTCGGTGATGGCCGTCTTCTTCCCCACGGAGATGTCGGCGTTCCAGCGCGGCAGTCCTCGCAGCACGCCACGACCCTGCCGACCATCCTCGCTAATGCGAATCTTGCGAAAGCTGTTGAACACCGCCTCAGGATTGGAGAAGAGATTCAACCCCGTCCCACGAGCTTTCGGATCGCCGGCAGTACCGATGCCGTTGGAGCCCGCCACACCGCGTTTCACATCGTTGGCCTCATCAATCTTACGGGTGGGGATAGCGCCCGCAGCTACCGAAAAGTTGAGCGGATCACCGCCCCAGACCTGGTTACTCTGTCGCACCGTCAGGGGCAGGCCGCTATTAGCCGTGTAAATTCCCGACACGTACCATCCGCCAATGACCTTATCGAACCACGATCCCGTGTTCCACCGCTGGCCGCGTCCGAAAGGCAGGTCATAAAACCAGAGGACGTTCAGCACATGACGACGGTCGAAGAAGGCCGGACCGTAGTCAATATCGGGATCATAGGCGGAGGAGAACGTCCCGATGAAATTCTGGATCAGCCCCGCTTGATCGAGCGTCTTGGACAATGTGTAGTTGACGTCGAACGTGAGGTTGTGCGAGAACCGCTTTCGCAGAGTGGCAAAGAACGAGTGGTAATTGGAACGTCCCCCGTCGGTGCGAATCCACAGGTCGAGCACCTGGAGATTGGTGATCGGCCCACCAGGACGGCTGAACTGAATGAGCGTCCAGAGATCATTGAGCAATCCATCGCGGAACGCTGCCGTTCGAGCAGTGGCGACGTTCACAGTACCTCCAGGACCGAGCTGGTTCTCGAACCAGGGTTGCGGCGTGACAGCACTCGGCGCGACCCCGGCGCGAAGTTGAGCGGCGACGGCATCGAACGCCTGAGCGAACGTCTGGCCCGAAGTCTTGTCCCGCATGAAATAAGGAACTGCGCTCAGTTGGACGTTCTGGTTGAGATTGCGACCGAGCCGGCCCGCGTACCCGACCTCCAGAATCATATTGGCGGGCAGTTCCCTCTGAATGGTGAAGTCAATGCTGTGCGAGCGACCGACCTTGATGTCGGGATCAACCTGGAACGAGAGCAACTCGCCAAAGGGACTTCCCGGCACTACCGGAGGCGCTGCCGGAGGAATTGAGGGAATTGGAGCCGGACCGTCCACACCGATGCGGAAGCCATTGGTCGGATTGTTATTGTTGGCGCACTGACCGCCGATGACCGGACCCCGACAATTAATCGTCTGGGCAAATCCGACACCGAGCAGAGGAATGACCACCGTCTGGACCGTATTCAAGCGGTCGAAGAGAACGGCATAACCGCCCCGGAAGACCGTTTTTCGCTGACCGAACAAGCGGCCGGCCAGCCCGCTGTCAAACGAGGGATTCCAGGCGATGGCCAGACGGGGACCGAAGTTCGTGCGATCCACGTCGAAGATGCGGTCGCGGGTCGCGTTGCGGATCGGCTGAAAGGCGAGATCGGGATTGAAGATGTCGCCGGCCAGCGCCGCTCGCCGTCGCGCTTCGAGATACTGACTGGAGGTAATGATCGAACCAGACGCTTTCTCGATCATGAACGTCTGACGACCTTCTTTCTCCACCGGTGGAGTTTGCCACTGGTAGCTGGCTCCCAACGTGATGGTGAGCGAAGGTCGGATGCGCCAGATGTCGCTGTAGTAAAATTCGTAGGCGTTAATCGTCGCGTCCACTTCGAGGGCCGTTCCGATGGGTTTGGGCCGAAGCGAGCCATCGCGCACGATCATGACGCCCACGTTATCAATGATCCCGAGCGTGCCCGCGAGCAGCCGATTCCACCGGCTGACATCGCCCGCCTGCAGGCAGTTGGTGCGCACGGTCGCCGTGCAATCCGGCGGGCGGTTCTGCGGAGGGATCGTCACGGCGCCGGCAACATCCAGTTCCGCCACCAGGGACGAAAGCGATCCGACGACCTTATCGTTGCGCAGGTGGAAGAGGCTCAGCCGGCGGATCGAAGTCCCGAATTGCATGGTGTGTGAACCTTTGATCCAGGTGGCATTATCCACCCATTGCCAGACGTGATCGTTGACCCCCTGCGTGCGCGCCAGTTGCGTGTGGACATCAATGGGCTGCGACACGATGCCGCCGAACTGAGGATCACCGGCGACCTGGATTGCCACGTTCGTCCCCTGAACCTGCGGGAACGGCGTCACGCGCGTCAACCACCAGAAATTCCGCTGGTAGGAGAAGCGAAATTCGTTGGTCAGACGAGGTGTGATCTGGCCGGTCAATCCCCCCACAACGTAGCGCGGTTCCACCGGAACTTTGGCGAGCGAGGCCGGCACGCCCTTGGTATTACCTTGCAACAAACCGCCGATGTCGAGCTGCGTTGGGGAAGCCGACTCCTGGCGGAAGTAGCGATAGCTTCCGTCAAATCGCCACCGATCGCTGAAGTTGTGATCGAGTCGAACGACGGCGAAATCGTTATTGATCGAAGCATCGGCTGTGCCACGAAAGCCGATCGTGTTGAGTCCATCGCCGAGCGAGGCATCATTTCCGGCGGGGAGGAAATCCCACAGTCGCTTCACGACCGGATTGATGCCGATGCCGCGCGGGTCACAGGGATCAGAGTTCGAGGGACCGCACAACCGCGAGGTCTTCAGATCGTAGCTGACGACGTTACCGCTGGCATCGCGGAAGCGAAGAATCCCCGCCCGCAACGTATCGGTTGGAACAATTCGGGTGATGTTGGCCGTCTGGGGGAACCGGCGCCCTTCGTAGTTACCGAAGATGAAGGTTCGGTTCTTCCAGATCGGTCCGCCCGCCGAGAAGCCGAAACGATTGTCCTTCAACTCGGGCTCCTGGATTTTGTGTCGTCGCTCGGGATCCGTTTCCGTCAACCCGAGCGAGCGCTTGTTGGTCCAGGTCGCCGCATTGAGCGCATCATTTTGGTGATACCAGTAGGCGGATCCGTGAAACTCGTTGGTTCCACGTTTGGTCACAAAGATGATCTGTCCACCGGAACTCCGCCCGAACGTCGCGTTGGGATTGGTCGTACCCACGCGAAACTCCTCGACGCTCTCAATGGGGACGGGAATGATCGGCTCGACGCCGCTATTGAGCGGTTTCACCGGGTGGGTCCCCACCGTGTTATCGGTGACGTCCGCGCCATCAAGGATAAAGGTGTTTTGATCGCTGCGCGCGCCGGCCACCTGACCGCCCACGTTATCATTGACGCCAACTCCTCGATAGGGCATCGTCATCGGCTGAAGCAGATAGACTGATACCGCATTGCGATTGGGATTGGGCAGGCGTAGCAGCGTCTCCCCTTTAATCACGTTGCCCACGGTGGAATCGAGCGTTTGCAACTCTACTCCCGCAGCGGCTGTCACTTCCACCGTCTCGGCGATCTCGCCGACCTCGAGCGTGAAATTGACCGAGTAGCTCTTCGCCACGTCCACTTTCAGCTCCGGGATGACCGCCTGACGAAATCCCTTGGCGCTTACCGTCAGCTTGTAAACGCCGGGCGTGAGCGTGGGAAAGATGTACTGACCGCTTTCATTGGTTTGAGTCGTCACGCTGCGACCCGTCGAAATCAAAGTGGCTGTCACTTCGGCTCCAGGAATGACGGCGCCGGCCTGATCCGCCACCACGCCGGTGACAGTGGCCGTCGTCGCCGTCTGCCCTCGCAGCGAAGCAACGCCGAGAAGCACCACGAGGCATGCCCCACCAATTAAGCGAAATGTTCGTACACCGCGCTGCATAAGCTTCACCTCCTTGCCTAGTGAATGGGCTGACAGCGGCCAGTATATCAACAGGCCATCGGGTGTCAAGAATCCAGTGGTCCCGGCGGTGTGCAACAGGCTGTGGAAAATGTTGCACGATGCCATGGTGAGGGTCACGGAGGAGCGGGCCTACACAGCTTGAAGCTTCCTCTCCGACTTGGTTATTCTATAAGCCCCTTAGCTCATAATTGAGGGAGGAGATGGCTATGAGCGCAGTGACGGCGGATGTTAGTCGGCCCGATCCCGCTCGAGGATTCCTCGCTAAACTCCGTTCACTGACACGGCTCTTTTTCGTTACTTCATTGACCGAGAAAACGGCGGATTCCCCGACAAAGGAGAATGCGCAAACCGCTCCGGAGTTGAGTCCGGAGCGAGAGCAATTACGTCTCCGGCATGGGGTCCGCCTGGTAACCCCTGAGGAGGAAGGCACTGGCATGGATCGCCTTCCGCCAGGTGTTTACGGCTTCACCTATACTCCGACGCAGTGGGATGGGCCGCTCTTTCGCACGAAAAAATATTTGACCTTTGAAGTCCACAAGTGCCCGCAGGGGGACGATTATCTCATCGCCTACGCCTCGGAGGAGGATGCTCGGCGAATCAACGATCCCGGACGCGTGACGATCACCGTCTCGCCTGATCCCGAACCAGGCTCATCGGTATTGGTGGTCGTTCCCCTGGACCGGGTCAACGGAGCAATTAACATCTCCAAGCCGATGCAGGGGAAGTTCCTGCCCCTTCACCTTGAACCTTTGGAATAAAGCGTCAGGGCGTGGCCCGCGCCAGTAGACATACGGCGTTGACCGCGAATGCTCGGATAGATCCCGGCCGCGCACAAGAGTGGTGTGCGCGGCCGGGCTCATCTCGTCCCTGCAGGGATATTACTTTCGCCGATATTTCTCGAACCAAGCCAGGAGGTAGAGCTGTTGAGCGAGCTGGTGTGTGGGTCTCCGCCAGCCGTGGTATTCCTCGGGCATGCGCACGAGAAGCGTCTCTTTCTTGAGCATTTTCAGAGCCCGATAGAACTCCTCGCTCTGTCCGATGGGCGTGCGCAGATCGGCTTCCCCGGTCATGATCATGGTCGGCGTTTTGACGTTGGCCACGTAATGGAGCGGTGAGCGCACGGCATATTCCATCGGATCTTCCCAGGGGAATTTCTGGAACTGGTCGTACCAGCTCGCGCCGTCAGTTGTGCCGACGAACGAGTGCCAGTTGATCACCGGTCGCATGGAGACGGCCGCCGCAAACCGATCGGTATGACCGACGATCCAGGCCGTAAGCACACCGCCTCCACTCCCTCCACAGACGAAGAGATTTTTCTCGTCAATATATCCTTTGGCAATGGCTGCGTCCACCGCTGCCATGAGATCGTCATAGTCTTTGCCCGGATACGAGTACTGAATTCCGTTGACGAACTGCTGTCCGTAGCCAGTGCTGCCGCGCGGATTGGTATAAAGCACGACGTAGCCATTGGCGGCAAAGTTCTGGAACGCCCAGTTGAAGGCCACCGAGTACATGGACCAGGGACCACCGTGAATCCAGAGGACCATCGGATATTTCTTGTTCGGATCGAAGTCCGGCGGGCGGATGAGCCATCCCTGAATCTTCCAGCCATCGGGAGATGTTGCCCACAGCTCTTCGGCCTCACCCAGAGTGATGTCCCCGAGCACGTCCTCATTGACATCCACGAGCTTCTTCAGGTTGTTTTCTCCTCGCAGATTGAACGTCACCAGATGCGGCGGTTCTTTGAACGTCGAGCGAATGGCGGCGACCTGACCGTTCTTCGCCACCGAGAGAGAGCTGAGCGTGTGCACGCCCTCGAGGACCTTCCGCATAGGCCCGCTGACGGGAGCAAAATAGACGGTTGTAACGCCTCGCTCGCCCACCGTGAAGTAGACGCCCGAGCTATCGGGGGCCCAGGTGATGTCTCCCGGTGAGTTGTTCAACCCCTCCGCCCAGGCCCGTTTCGACCCACCGTTTTTATCCATGAGGTAGAGATTCGACAGGTGGTAGGTGTAGTTTTTGTGATCGTACCCGGTGTAGGCAATCCACTCGCCGTTGGGCGAGACGCGAGGATTTCCATCGGGCCCTTTTCGGTCCGTCAGAGCTTTGATCTCAAGCGTGCGCAGATCCACAGCGTAGATTTCGCTATCCCCTCGAAGGTATTCGGCATCGGGCTTGCGAATGGCGGAAACGTAGAGGGTTTTCCCGTCGGCGGACCATTCGGGGTTACTGTGATTGTACTTGCCCGAGGTGATCTGTTTGGGCGTGCCGCCGAGCGTCGCGTCAATGACGAACACATGGGTGTAGCCTTTGGGAATGAAGCCCTGGCCGTCGCGCGCCCAACTGAGGCGGTCCACGACCACGGCGGGTCGCGCCCATTCCGCACCCCGCGGACGTTCGGGCAAACGAATGGGAAGGATGGGGTCCTCGTCCGGCACCATCTGGGTGAACGCGATGAACTTTCCGTCAGGCGACCAGCGGAGATTACTCGGCGGCCGCTGCAGGTGCGTGAGCTGTGTGACTTCGCGCGTCTCCACCCAGAGCACGTGAATCTGCGTGGATCCGGACCGGTCGGACAGAAACGCCACCCGCTTGCCGTCGGGCGACCAGACGGGATTGCTGTCCCGCCACAACCCCTCGGTCAACTGGCGCACCCGCGTCCCTTCTACATCTACGATCCAGAGGTTACTCCGGTACTGATCCTTCAACTTGTCCACCCAGGTACGGGTGAAGACGATCTGTCGTCCGTCCGGGGATATTTCCGGATTTCCCACGCTTTCCATCTCGAGGAAAGTTTCTTTGTCAAGCACGCGCAGCTTTTGCTGTGCGGCCAGGAGAGTGAGATTGCTGCTGACCACCACGATGATCGTGACGAGAGAAAGAATCGCTCTTCTCATAGCTCCTCCTTGGGGATGTCGTACGGGAGCGTCCCGTCCGCTCCTAACGGACGGGAACGCCCCGCGACATGCTGATATAGAGCAGGTCATCGCGCCTGCACGGAGTTTCGCATCGAATGCTTCCGCTTCCAGGGCGGTTTATTTCTTCGTTGCCGTGACCGAGCCCACGCGCGAATTCCCTCCATGATAGTTTGGGTAGGCGGGCAGTTTCGGGCGCGGCAAGGGTGTCTTCCTGAGCGCGTCCATCACGACTTCGACCGCCTTCTCCAGTTGAGGATCGCGGCCTTCGCGCCAGGCCTTCGGGTCCAGTTCGACTTCAATATCGGGAGCGACCCCATGATTTTCGACGTCCCAGACACCATCCGGGCTGAAGAAGGCCACGCGGGGAGCGGTCACCATTCCGCCATCTATCAATTGGGGATAGTCGTAGATGCCCACCAGCCCGCCCCACGTCCGCTTGCCGATGAGCGGTCCCAGACCGGCTCGCCGGAAGAGCCAGGGCATGAGATCACCTCCCGAACCGGCATATTCGTTGATGATCATCGCCTTGGGACCGAAGATGGCAGTGGCGGGCGTGGTGAAGATTTTCCCCTCGCGCGTCACCCAGTAATTCATCAACGGTCGCCGCAAGTAGTCAATGATGTAATCGGCAGCCGTACCCCCGCCGTTGAACCGCTCGTCAATGACAGCTCCCTCCTTGTGAATCTGAGCGAAGTAGTAGCGATTGAAATTCGTGTAGCCGCCGACGGCTGTATCGGGCAGATAGATATAGGCCACCCGTCCTCCGCTCAACTCTTCGACGCGACGACGGTTGGCCTCGATCCAGGCGAGGGCGCGGAGACCGGTCTCACTTTCGACGGGCACGACCGTGACCTCGCGGGAATTTGCTCCCGTGGGATCAGGGCCGACGCGAAGGACGACCGCTCGTCCCGCGGTCGCTTCAAAGAAGCTGTAGATATTGTCCGTCGCGCGCAACTCACGTCCATTGACCGCCAGCAGATACTCGCCCACCTGCACATTGACTCCCGGTTGGGTGAGCGGCGCACGAAGCTGTGGGTTCCAGTTCTCCCCGCTGTAGATGCGGGCGAAGCGATACCGTCCGTTTTCGATGGTGTAATCGGCGCCGAGAAGTCCCACCTTCACGCGCTTCACCGGTGGTAAATCTCCCCCTCCAACGAAGAGATGACCGACTGAGAGTTCGCCGAGCATCTCAGCAAACAGGTAGGTGAGATCCGTCCGGTGCGCGACGGCATCGAGGAAGGGTTTATATTTCTCCTCCGCCGCTTGGAGATCAAGACCGTGAAAGCCAGGATCGTAGAAGAAATCGCGCTGGATGCGCCAGACCTCGCGATACATCTGCCGCCACTCGGCGCGGGGATCAACGAGGACTTCCATCTCATCGGTTCGGAGGGCTCCTTCCCCCGGCTTCACCGGCTGTGCGATGGCGGCGATGAACCAGCGATCCCCTTGCTTATAGAGCATTTTCTCCCCGTTGTGGGAAAGGTCGAAGGCCGTGATCCCCTCGAGGACCTTATCCACCTTTCGCTTCTCCAGCGTGAAACTGTAGAGCGTCAACGCTGCCGTATCGGCGAGCGGGGTGAGCCGCTGAGGAGCCTCCAGCAGAAAGAGCGTCCCCGCCTTCCCCGCTCTCAGGCTGACATAATTGCGGGCGGGAATCGGCAGGGCTAAAATCCGCTGGCCGATGTTGTCGAAATCAATCGTCACAGTGATCGCCTCTTTTGACGAAGAAGCCGCCGGTTCCGCTTTCTTCGCCTCCGGTGTTTTCTCCTCATCGCTTTCGGGAGCGAGTGGAGAGGGCAGGTCCTTCCGCAACACGATCAGATAGACGCTACGGGTGACCGGACGATTAAAACTCGACATATCGAGCCAGCCGGTCGCCGGGCCGACATCGGTGCTGGCCGTGAAGAAAATGTATTTGCCACTGGCATCGAAGACAGCAAAGCGCGCGTCACTCATTCCATCAGTGAGTTGATGACGCTCGCCCGTCTCCAGCGAGTAGACCATGACGGCGCACAACCGATTGTCCAGCTGTTTGGTATAAACAATCCAGCGGCTATCGGGCGACCAGGCCGGATCCAGAACCCGCCAGGGATTCTCGTAGGTATTTGTATCCACCTTCACCGGCGTGGCTTTCTCAATGTCCACGTACCAGAGCGTCAGCCGCTTATCGGTGTAGGCAATTTTCTTGCTATCAGGCGACCAGGTGGGAGCATAGAAAAACGAGGGGGGTGTGCCCAGGGGAATTTTCTTGACCTCCCCCATTCCGCTCTGCGGGCGGAGATGCAAGGCATATTCGCCCGACTCATCGGAGAAGTAGGCAATCCATTGACCGTCGGGCGACCAGGCCGGATCGCGCTCGGCCACGCCAGGCGTATTGGTGAGATTGCGAACGTCCCCTTTCTCCGCCGGAACGGTGAGAATCTCTCCTCGGGCTTCAAACACGGCCCGAACGCCTGAGGGCGAGAGTCGTCCGCGCACAATCCGATCCGAGACCCGCTCGTAGCGTGGACGCACGGTGAGCACATCGCCAGCGATGCGCACGCGCAGAGGGCGCGTCTTGCCTGATGCCAGATCGTAAAGATGCAACGATCCGAACTGCTCGTAGACGATTGCTCCAGGGCCCGCACTGGCCGACTTCAGGTCGAAACCGCGATTTTCGATCACGCGGCTGACTCGCTTGGTCCGCGTGTCATAGACAAAGAGGGTCACCGGCCCCTCCCGATCAGAGAGGAAGTAGATTTTGTCGCCGATCCACATCGGATTGAAATCGTTCGAGTTTTGGCGGGGAATCTTCTCGATGCTCGAATCCGAGAGTGTGGCGATCCAGATCGGTGTGGCCAATCCTCCCCGATACCGCTTCCAGGCTTGAACGAGACCCTGTCCCGGAAAGGGATCGCGTGGCAGCGGTACATAGGCGAGTCGTCTCCCGTCCGGCGAGTAAGAGGCTTCATATCCCATCGGCAGGGGAATCTCCTTGGGGAATCCCCCATCCACCGAGATAGTGAACAATCGGTTAAAGCGCGGCGAGAAACTCGATCGGTTCGAGGTGAA